>JAKDLE010000042.1 GCA_030453005.1 Pseudonocardia sp.
CGCGCCGGCGCGGGGCCTCATCGTCCTCCCCCCCCACCACCACCCTCCGGCGGGGGGGGTGCGGCGCCCACGGCAGGATGTCGAGGTATTCCTTGATGTCCCATTCCGTGACGGTGGCGAGGAAGCGCTGCCACTCATCGCGCTTGTAGTGCTCGAAGACGTTGTACATGTCGCCGGGCAGCGCCGAGCGGACCACGTCGTCGTGCCTCAGCGCATCGAGCGCGTCGCCGAGGTTCATCGGGATCTTCTGCATCGCTTGCCCGCTGGTCACCTCGTAGCTGTTGCGGTTCTCCGGCGGGCCGGGGTCGAGGTTGCGCGCGAGCCCGTCGCTCATCGTCTTGATCAGCGCCGCCGACGCCAGGTAGGGGTTCACCGAGGAGTCGGTCGCCTTGTACTCGAACCGGTCGGGAGCGCTGACCCGTACCGTCGTGGTGCGGTTCTGGAAGCCCCAGTTCGCGTACACCGGCGCCCAGAAGCCGGTGTCCCAAAGCCGCCGGTACGAGTTGACGGTCGGCGCCGTGACGCACACGAGCGCGTCGAGGTGCTCGAGGATCCCGCCAAGCGCGTTCAGTCCGACCTTGCTGGGCATCCGCGGGTTGTCACCCTCGGGCAGGAACATGTTCGTGTCGCCCTGCCACAGCGAGATGTTGTGGTGGCAGCTGTTGGCCGAGACGCCCATGAACGGCTTCGGCATGAAGCACGGGAAGGCGCCCATCTCGCGCCCGACCTGCTTGCAGATCTGCCGGTAGGTGGTGAGCCGGTCAGCGGTGAGCTCGGCGCGGTCGAACATCCAGTTGAGCTCGAGCTGGCCCGGGGCGTCCTCGTGGTCGCCCTGGATCATGTCCAGGCCCATGGCCTTGCAGTACTCCAGCAAGCGGTGGATCAGCGGCTGCAGCTCGGAGAACTGGTCGATGTGGTAGCAGAAGGGCTTGGTCATTCCTTCCACGGACGGCGTGCCGTCCGGGTTGAGCTTGAGCCACATCATCTCGGGCTCGGTGCCGACCCGCAGGTGCATGCCCGTCTCGCGCTCGAACTCCTCGTGGATGCGCTTGAGGTTGCCGCGGCAGTCGGAGGTCAGGTACGCGCCAGGGTCCTCCTCCTCCTCGCGGCCCCGGAAGAGCGTGCAGAATACGCGGGCGGTCCGGGTGTCCCAGGGCAGTACCTGGAACGTCTCGACGTCGGGAAGCCCCACGAGCTCCCATGCGTCGGGGCCGTAGCCGATGTAGTCGCCGTCGCGGTCGATGAACAGGTTCGCCGTCGAGCCGTAGACGAGCTGGAAGCCCTTCTCGGCCATGCGCTCCCAGTGCTCGACCGGTGCGGCCTTGCCCATGATCCGACCCGTCACGGACACGAACTGGAAGTAGATGTACTGCACACCGCTTGCGTCGATCTCGCGCCGGACGCGGGCGACCTCCTCGTCTCTGCCCTGTTGATCGAGGAACTGCTCCAGGTCAGTAGCCATGGACGGCCTCCTTGCGCGCTGGCTGATGTGGCCTAGGTCATGAAATCCACGATCAGTAAACTCTGTATCGTGCGATGAGACAAGTCATCTCGTCGGACATCCCGCCGAGCACACCTTCGGCGCAGCGACCACGGCGCAGCGACCACGGTCGATCCGTCGCCGCGCAGCGGCAGTGGGAGCGCTCGGCGATATCGCCTACCGCGTCCCTGCGGAGGGCACCGGTTCGGTGGGAGGCTGGACGTGAGCATCGGAGCGTTGCCGGGCGGGTTCGACCCGCGCACAGGCGAGGGGCCCGGGGGCGGCCTGGAGGAGTCACTCGCCACCGTCATCGCCGAACGGGTGCGGGAGTTCCGGCTGCGCAACGGCTGGACGATCGGGCGCCTCGCGGAGGTCTGCGGCCTGTCCAAGGGCATGCTATCCAAGATCGAGAACGCGCAGACCTCGCCCAGCCTGGCCACCCTTGCGCGGCTGTCCGAAGCCCTCGCGGTGCCGGTCACGGCGTTCTTCCGGGGCCTGTCGGAGGAGCAGGACGTCATCTTCGTGAAGGCGGGCGCCGGACTGAACATCGAGCACCGCAACTCCGGGGCGGGCCACCGGTACCAGACGCTGGGCACGATGCGCGCGCCCCATGCCAGTCTGGAGCCCATGCTGGTCACGCTCACCGAGCGGGCGGAGGCGTTCCCGCTGTACCAGCACGCAGGCACGGAACTCATCTTCATGATCTCCGGGAAGATGGAGTACTGCTACGGCAACGCCCGCTACCTGCTCGAGCCCGGCGACACGCTCCAGTTCGTCGGGGAGGTCGCGCACGGTCCCGGCGAGCTGATCTCGCTGCCCATCCAGTTCCTCGCCGTGAAGTCCCTCGGCTCCCGCGGCTGACCCCGGCGCCGGTGCCGCTGTTTATTGACAGTGGACAGTGTTTACCATCCCCCGCTATGGTCTGCGTCACGCGAAAGGCGGACCTCGGGCGCTCGGCGCCGGGTCCGGTCGACCGGCGGGAGGCGTACGGCGTGGCGGAGATCAGCCGGAACGGGACGGGCAACGGGCACCGGAGGGGCATCGGGCGCACAAAGGCGTCCTCGCGCTACTCCGCGCTCAGCCTGATCAGACACGGGTTGACGCGGGGGGACTGGCCGCGGGCCTGGCGGGAGCACGACGTGGCGTCCAGCTACGACGTCGTGATCGTGGGCGGTGGCGTGCACGGCCTGGCCACCGCCTACTACCTGGCGCGCAACCACGGCATCACCAACGTGGCTGTAGTGGACAAGGGGTACCTCGGCGGCGGCGGGTCGGGTCGTAACACCGCGATCCTGCGGTCGAACTACCTGACGCCCGAGGGTGTGCGGTTCTACGACCGGTCGCTGGAGCTCTACCGGCACCTGGCCGCGGACCTGAACTTCAACGTGATGTTCTCCCGACGCGGGCACCTGACGCTGGCGCACAACGACTCCTCGCTGCGCACGATGCGCTGGCGCGCGGAGGTGAACAAATGCCAAGGCGTCGACTCCGAGGTGATCGACCCGAGCCAGGTCAAGGAGCTCGTGCCCTACCTCGACACCTCGCAGTCGGTGCGCTACCCGGTCCTCGGGGCGCTCTACCACCCGCCCGGCGGCATCATCCGGCACGACGCCGTGGTCTGGGGCTATGCGCGCGCCGCCGACGCGCTCGGCGTGCACCTGCACCAGAGGACCGAGGTCACCGGCATCGATGTCCAGGCGGGGCGGGTGACCGGCGTGCAGACCAACCGCGGGCCGATCTCGGCGCCGATCGTCGTCAACTGCACCGCCGGCTGGTCGACGCTGATCTCGGACATGGCCGGGGTGCGTACCCCGGTGCAGACCTTCCCGCTGCAGGCGGCGGTGACCGAACCGGTCCGCCCGTTCCTGCACGCGGTCGTCGTGTCCGGGACGCTGCACGTCTACGTCAGCCAGACCGACCGCGGCGAGCTCGTCTTCGGGGCGAGCGTCGACCCGTTCACCTCCTACTCCATGCGCGGTTCGCTGGAGTTCGTCGAGGGGCTCGCAGGCCACGTGCTGGAACTGATGCCGTCGCTGTCGAAGATGCGGCTGCTGCGCCAGTGGGCCGGGCTCTGCGACATGACGCCGGACTACTCGCCGATCATGGGGGAGACCCAGGTCGAGGGCTTCTACCTCGACGTCGGCTGGGGCACCTACGGGTTCAAGGCCGGGCCGGTGTCCGGCGAGGCGATGGCGGAGGCCGTCGCCACCCGCGCCACGCCGGAGATCATCTCCGCGTTCGGGCTCGACCGGTTCGCGCGTGGCGAGCTGGTGGGGGAAAAGGGCGCGGCGGCGGTCGGGCACTAGGAAGGACGTCTTCATGATCCAGCTACCGTGCCCGTGGTGTGGGCCTCGCAACGTCGCGGAGTTCCGGTACTCCGGCGAGGTCACCCCCCGGCCCGATCCCGCGACCGCCACCCCCGAACAGTGGCGGGACTACCTCTACATCCGCCGCAACCCGTCCGGGTGGGTGGACGAGACCTGGTACCACGGCACCGGCTGCCGCCGGTTCATCCGGGTCTCCCGCCACACCGTGAGCAACGAGGCCCGGCCCGCCGTCCGCACCGGCACGACGGCGCCGGTAGACGTGACGTCCACCGACAGCGGTGCGCCCGACGCCGGAGGAGCCCGATGACCGACCAGAGCGTCCGAGCCCACCCGACGGCGACGTCGAGCCACCGGCTGCAGGCGCAGCCGGGCGAGGTGATCGACCGCACCCGGTCGCTGCGCTTCACCTGGAACGGCCGTACCTTCCCCGCGCACCCTGGCGACTCGATCGTGTCGGCGCTCGCCGCGGGCGGGGAGCGAATCTTCTCGCGGAGCTTCAAGTACCACCGCCCGCGCGGCATCCTGTCGGCCGACTACCACGACCCGGGCACGATCCTGCAGGTCGACGACGAGCCGAACGTCCGCGCGGCGCACCGGCCGGTGACCGACGGGATCGCGGTGTCGTCGCAGAACACGTGGCCGTCGCTGCGCTACGACGTCAAGGCGGCGAACCAGCTGGTCGGGCGGTTCCTGGCGCCGGGCTTCTACTACAAGACATTCATCAAGCCCGAGCGGCTCTGGCCCGCATACGAGAAGGTGCTCGCGCGGTTCGCGCACGCAGGCCGGATCTCGCCGGACACCCCGCACGGCTACTACGACAAGCGCTACGCCCACCCCGACGTCCTCGTCGCGGGCGGCGGCCCGGCGGGGATGTCCGCGGCGCTCGCCGCGGCGCGGGCCGGCGCCGGCGTGCTGCTCGTCGAGGAGGAGCACCAGCTCGGCGGGCACCTGCGCCGGGGTGGGCCGGACGAGCTCGCGGTACTCGCCGAGCTGCGCGCCGCGGTGGCGGCGGAGCCGGGCATCGAGGTGCTCACCAACTCGGTGGCACTCGCCCGCTACGACGACAACTGGGTGCCGGTGGTGCAGCGTGGGCTGCCGGGCATCCCGGAGCGGCTGGTCAAGGCGCGCGTCGGGACCCTCGTCGTCGCGCCGGGGCTCATCGAGCGGCCGTACGTGTTCGCGGGCAACGACGTACCCGGCGTGATGCTGTCCACGGCGGTCCGGCGACTGATCAACCTGTACGCCGTGCGCCCCGGCGAGCGCGCGGTCGTGCTCACCGCGAACGCGGAGGGAGACGCGGCGGCGCAGGATCTGCGCCGCGCGGGCGTCGACGTCGCTGCCGTCGTCGACGCCCGGCGCGGCGAGGACGTGGTGCGGGTGCACGGGCGGTCCGGGGTGCGCGCGGTCGAGCTGGCCGACGGGCGCAAGATCGAGGCCGACCTGCTCGTCACCGCCACGGGGTGGACCGCGCCGACGTCGCTGCTCAACCAGTCCGGGGCCCGTCCGGTGTACCTGCCGCGGGCGGCGCGGTTCACCCCGGGCGACGGGCTGCCCGACGAGGTCATGGTCGCAGGCGGGATCGCGGGCGACGGCGACCTCGACCGGCTCCGCACGCACGCCGAGGCGGTCGGTGCCGAGGCGGCGCGACGGGCGGTGGTGCGGCGGCACGCGAAACTGACCGCCGTCCCGACGCGTGCGGGCGAGGCACCCGCCGCACCCGACGGGCAGCCGGTGGCGATCCCCGAGCTGGGCTTCGACGCCCACCCCGAGCTGTTCCGCGGCCGCACCCACGGCATGGTCGACTTCTCCGAGGACGTCTCGTCCAAGGACATCCATTCCGCGGTCCGCGAGGGCTACGACTCCGTGGAGCTGCTCAAGCGGTACACCACCGTCACGATGGGCCCGGCCCAGGGCAAGCTGGAGACCGTCAACGCGGTCGCGGTGCTGGCCGAGGCCACCGGCTCGACGATCGCGGAGACCGGCACCACGGTGTGGCGGCCGATGTACACCCCGCCCACGCTCGGCGCGCTCGCCGGTCGGATCTTCGAGCCGGTTCGGCACTCCCCGATGCAGCCCGCGCACGACCGGCTCGGCGCGGCGCCGCTGGTGGCGGGCCAGTGGATCCGGCCCGACCACTACGGTGATCCCGCCGCGGAGGTCCGCGCGGTCCGCGAGGCCGTCGGGATCATCGACGTTACGCCGATCGGCAAGCTCGACCTGCGCGGTCCGGACATCCCGGAGCTGCTCAACCTGCTGTACGTCAACAAGTGGTCCAAGCTCGAGATCGGCCGCGTCCGGTACGGCGTGATGTGCGCCGAGGACGGTGTCGTGTTCGACGACGGCGTCACCGGCAGGCTCGCCGACGACCACTACCTGATGTCGACCACCTCGTCCGGTGCCGGTGCGGTATGGGAGTGGGTGGAGAACTGGCTGCAGACCGAGCACTCCCCAGAAAGTGCGACACCGTGGAAGGTGCACGTCACGCCCGTCACCACTGCCTACGCCAGCATCAACGTCGCAGGGCCGCGCTCGCGCGAGCTGATGGGCCGCCTCGTCTCCGGCGTCGACCTGTCCGACGAGGCGTTCGGCTACATGAACGTGCGCACCGGCCGGGTGGCCGGAGTGGACGACTGCGTGCTGTGGCGGATCGGGTTCACCGGCGAGCTGTCCTACGAGGTGCACGTGCCCGCCGGGTACGGCCTGCACGTGTGGGAGGCGCTGCTCGAGCACGGGCGCGACCTTGGTGTGCGTCCGTTCGGGGTGGAGGCGCAGCGGATCCTGCGCCTGGAGAAGGGGCACTTCATCGTCGGACAGGACACCGACGGACTGACCAAGGCCTACGGGGCGGGCCTCGACCCGCTGGTGAAGCTGGACAAGCCGGACTTCGTCGGCAAGCCCGAGCTGGCCTGGCAGCACGAGCACGGTGCCCCGTCGCGGCTGGTCGGGCTGCAGCTCGTCGACGGGGCCGTGGTGCCGCCGGAGGCCAGCCAGATCGTAGCCGCGCGGAGCGACAGCGGAGCGTACATCGGCAGCGGCTCGGCGATCCGCGGTCGGGTCACGTCCAGCCGGATGTCGCCCACGCTGAACCGCTCGGTGTGCCTGGCCCAGCTCGACGCCGACCTCGCCGAGCCCGGCACGACCGTCACCGTGCGCCTGCCGGACGGCAGGCACCTGCCGGCCCGGGTGACCGAGCACCACGCGCACGTCGACCCCGCGGGCGAGCGGCTGCGGGCCGACGCGGGTGTCCAGGTGGGGCCGGCCAGGGACTGCGGCACGCCGGCGGCGCGCACCGCGCTCGCCCCCACCGGGGAGCTGCCCGCGACTGTCGACGGCAGCGGCTCGCTGCGGATCACCGACGCCGGCCCGCTGGCGAAGGTGCTGGTGCGGGCGCCGCACGACGGGGCGATCGCCGCGGCCATCGGCGTCCGCTTCGGCCGGGCGGCGCGCGACGCCGACGGTGCGCTCGTCGTCGGGTCAGGGCCGGGGGAGTGGCTGGTGCTCGGCGGCGCGGACGGCCGGGACGAGCTGGTGGCCCGCCTGGAGCGGCTCACCGACCAACCGGGCGAGTTCGCCTCCGTCGTCGACCTGACCCACGGCCGGGCGCTGCTGCGGCTGCACGGCGCGGCCACCGCGGCGGCGCTCGCGAAGGTCTGCGCGATCGATCTGTCCGACGACGTCACGCCGAACGGCGCGGCGCTGCGCACCTCGGTGGCGAAGGTCGTGACGGACGTCGTCCGCGACGACGCCGACGGGGTGCCCGGCTATCTCCTGCATTGCGAACGCTCGTCGGGTCGGTACCTGTTCGACGCGCTGCTCGATGCCGGCGCCGAGTTCGGCATGGACCTCGACGCTCATCCGATGACCACCTCCTGAAGGAGCGACAGTGCCTTTTCCCACCGATCTGCAGATCGCCAGGGGCGCGTCTCTGAAACCGATCGAGGAAGTCGCGGCCCAGATGGGCATCGGCCCGCACCTGATCGAGCACTACGGCAGGGACGTCGGCAAGATCCGGTTGGAGGCCATCGAGGAGCTGGCCGACCGGCCGAAGGCGAAATACGTCGTGGTCTCGGCGGTCACCCCGACCCCGCTCGGCGAGGGCAAGACCACCACCACCGTCGGACTCGGCCAGGCGATGCGCCACATCGGCAAGCGGGCCACCGTCGCCGTCCGCCAGCCCTCGATGGGCCCGACGTTCGGCATCAAGGGCGGCGCGGCGGGCGGCGGGTACGCCCAGGTCGTCCCGATGGAGATCCTCAACCTGCACCTCACCGGCGACTTCCACGCCGTCACCGCGGCGCACAACATGCTCTCGGCGCTGCTGGACAACCACCTGTTCCAGGGCAACGCCTCGGGGCTCGACCCGCACAACATCACGTGGCGCCGGGTGCTCGACGTCAACGACCGGATGCTGCGCAACGTCATCATCGGGCTGGGCAGCCCCGTCGACGGCAACCCGCGGCAGACCGGTTTCGACATCACCGCCGCCTCCGAGGTGATGGCCATCTTCGCGCTGGCCCGGTCGGTGCGCGAGATGCGCGAGCGGTTCGCCCGGGTAGTGGTCGGCTACACCGACGACGGCGACCCGATCACCGCTGAGGACATCGGCGGGGCGGGCGCCATGACGGTGATCATGCGTGAGGCGCTGAAGCCGAACCTGCTGCAGACGCTGGAGAACACCCCGGTGCTCGTGCACGCAGGGCCGTTCGGCAACATCGCGCACGGCAACTCCTCGGTGGTGGCCGACCTGATCGGCATCCACGGTGGCGACTACCTCATCACCGAGGCCGGGTTCGGCGCCGACATGGGTGCCGAGCGGTTCTTCAACATCAAGTGCCGGGCGTCGGGACTGACGCCGGACGCCGCGGTGGTGGTCGCCACCGTGCGGGCGCTCAAGGCGCACTCCGGGCGGTTCAAGATCGTGGCCGGGAAGCCGTTGCCGCCGGAGCTGCTCGCGGAGAACCCGGACGACGTGCACGCAGGCGCGGCCAACCTGCGCAAGCAGATCGAGAACATCCGGCTGCACGGCGTCTCCCCGGTGGTGGCGATCAACGCGTTCCCGACCGACCACCCCTCGGAGCACGACGCGATCCGCGAGATCGCCGAGTCGGTCGGTGCCCGCGCCGCGGTCTGCACCCACTTCGCCGACGGCGGCAAGGGCGCCACCGAGCTCGCCGAGGCCGTCGCCGCCGCGGCGGAGGAGCCGTCGGACTTCCGGTTCCTGTACCCGGACGAGGCATCGCTGCGGGAGAAGATCGAGACCGTGGCGACGAAGGTCTACGGCGCCGACGGTGTCGACTACACGAGGGCGGTCCGTGCTCCGGCGACACGAAGCGCGACCTTGACACCTCGCTGCCGACCGGGGCCGTCGACCCGGCACTCTGTGGCGCCCTGGGCGACGCCCCGGCCGGTGGACATCCAGTCCCATGGCGTTCCCCCAGCGCACGGCCTCAGGAGCGGTGGCCAGATCGAGGCCCTCACGCTCGTCCGTGACGGCGCCCGCCTTGGGATCGGGGCTTAGCTCTGGATGTTCGAGAGCGAGTATTCACCTACCCCCATGCACGAGCCTGTCGGCGTCCGTTCCCGGCCACAGGTTCAACGGGTTCCGCCAGCATCTGTGCCGTCTTCCTGGTCGCGCTGGCGCTCCGCGCGCCGACGTTCGAGTTGCTCACTCAGTTGGCGCATGAAGTGCTCGTCGTCCTCCGGCCCAACCGGCTCTGACGATGCCCCCCGCGTTCCGGCGGGCCCGAAAGATCCACGAGGACCGGCTGGAATCTGCCGCGCCCGCCTGTCCACCGAACGGCCCGAACGCCGCGATGCCTTGCGGACCCTATCTGGCTGGGCCAACCTGTGCGCGTCGCCGCCCCCCGGTGCGCCGAGGTCTATCACGGTGTCGCGTCCGAAGCCGCTCACCACCCAGCCGAGCCATCCGAGCGCCGCGACGGCTAACAAACCGATCAACCATTTGACCGGGTGATCGCTCGCGGCGTCCCCAGGTTGGCCCAGCGGCGCGGAACCGGCCAGGAACGTTCCGGCCAGAACGGAGGATGCCCGGGAACTAGGCCAGTCCGAACTCGCAGCCGAGCGGCGGCGACGGTGCACCGTGGACCCGATTGTCGTCATGATCTCGCCCCGTCCGGCCCCCGGGGGGCCGCACTCCCAGACCGAGCGTGGACCATCACATTTCCGCGCACCTGCACCACCTCCAGCTCGAGGGCAACGGCCACGTCGCAGGCAACCGCCGGGCATCTGCCCTGCGGCTCACGCGACGACCCCGGCCCCGTGTGCGGAACCAGGGCAGTTACGAGGATCCGTCACCCACTCTGATGTTCGCCGCAGGTGCCCCTCATGTTGGCTCAGATTCGATGAAGAATCGATGTTGCCACCTTCTCCGCCGGGTCCGATGCTCCTATTCCGCGTCAAGCGGACCGCTCGAGCCAGTGCCGCAACGTGCCCCGCTCGATGCCCAGGTCCTGCGCAATGCCGCGCACCGTCGCGCCCGGAGTAGACTCGTACAAGTCGACGGCCTGCCGGCGGAACTCGTCGGAGTAGCTCTTGCCGGCCATGGTTCAGGATCATCTCGCTCTCCCACAATGGGGCATTCAGCGTGTCCAAGAACCAAGGTCACGGCCCCGTCCCTATCGTCGCGGTCACGGCTCCGATAACTCAAGCAGCAACGGCCCCTACCGGCTGCGCGGCCGTGCAAGCCGCACTGCGGTGGATGCGGGATGCCGCCCGAATCCGGCAGGCGTCCCGTAACAAGCGTCTCGCCCATACACGCCATGACCGCAGCAGCCTTCCCCGGCCTCGCCTGCCGGGGAATGCCCACGGCCAAGCCTGGACGACCGGGATCGATCTACGCTCGCTGGCTAGGCCACGGTGGCATAGGTGCTCGGGTCGGCGTCGAAGGCGTCGGCGCAGTGGGCGCAGCAGAAGTAGTAGCGCACGCCCTCGAAGTCGCGCACCAGCCCGGCCGACTCCGCCTGCGACCTCAACGTCGTGCTGCC
>JAKDLE010000640.1 GCA_030453005.1 Pseudonocardia sp.
CCCGGCCTCCGGTTCGCCCGGCACGTCGCGCGCTACTCGGCGCCCGTTTCAGAGGGCGGGTTCGGGGGCACCTGGCGCGCATGTGCTTCTCGGCGACGGCGAGCTTCGTGGGTAGCGCGGTGATCGGTGGCATCGGCGTGGCCACCCTCGCCCAGGTCAGACATCCCCGGGAGGTCCCCTTCGCTGCCCTGCCGGCGCTGTTCGCCGTGCACCAGTTCACCGAAGGCCTCGTCTGGCTGGGTCTGCAGGGCCGGATACCCGACGCCGTCGGCGACGCGGCAGCGTACGCGTACCTGCTCTACGCCCAGGGCATCGTGCCGGTCCTGGTGCCACTCGCGGTCCTGCTCATCGAGCCCACACGATGGCGCCGCCTCGCCGTCGCGCCGTTCCTGGCGATCGGGCTGGCAGCGGGCGGCTACCTGTTCTGGGTCGACATCGCGCATCCGGTCGGGTACCGGATCGTCCACCACAGCATCGCCTACGAGAACAGCGGCGCGCTCGTCGGCGTGTTCGCCGTCGCCTATGTCATCGCGACCTGCGGGGCGGCACTGTTCTCCGGGTACCCGTGGATCGTCGTCTTCGGGGTCGCCAACCTCGTGGCGCTCGCCGTCACGCTGATCGTGCTCGCAGCCGCTTTCACCTCCGTCTGGTGCTTCGCCGCCGCGTTGCTCAGCGTGCTAGTCCTGCTGTTCTTCCTCCGCACCCGACGGCGCGAGCCCGGGGCAGCCCCGTCCGAGTCGGTGGGATGCTGATCCTGTGACTCGAGGAGGCCGTGAGCGGTTCCGGAGACTGGTGACCGACTTCCAGTGGGTGCACCAGGGCATCGGTGTTCTGGGCGGGGTGACGTTCTTCGTCGGCAGCATCTTCTTCCTCTACGACGGCGCACTGCAGCGCGCTGCCGTATGGCTGTTCATCGTCGGCTCCGCCGGCATGATGATCGGCAACATCGGCAGTGCCCTCATCAAGTACGAGCGCCACGACAACGAGAGCTGACCCTTGCCCGACGCCACCAGCGCGCGTGTAGCCGGCCGATCGCTCATGATCGCGGTGCCGGACCGGGTGCGCCCCCTGATCGTCGTCGCGGCGCGACCCCCAGCCGACCTCTGCGGAACCGGCGATCACCGGCGCTCAGCGTGGGATTCGCGACAAACACCTGACCAGGCAGGGTGACGGGCATGGCTCAGGTGTCGATCGCGCGCGTCCGTGACCGGGTCCGCTCCGCGTTCTGGCTGGTCTCCGCCCTGTGTGCGGTCGCCGCGGTCGTCCTGGCGGTCGGCATCGTGTCCGTCGACGAGCTGATCGGCGACTTCCAGTCCCGGTTCCTGTTTCCGGGCCCACCCGAAGGGGCGCGTAGCCTCCTCGGCGCGATCATCACGGCGATGATCACCTTCACCGGCCTGGTGTTCTCCATCACCGTCGTCGTGCTGGTGCTGACCAGCAACCAGTTCTCCCCGCGGATCCTGCGCACCTTCGTGCGCGATCGCACCATCCAGTGGTCGTTGGGGATCTTCGTGGCCACCTTCGTCTATGCGATGACGGTGATCCGCACGGTCCTGGGCACCAACGCCGACGGCGCCTTCGTACCCAGGATCGCGGTGACCGTCGCGTTCCTGCTGGTGCTGGCCAGCGTCGGGCTGTTCATCGTCTACATCAGCCACATCGCGAACATGATCCGCGTGTCGTCGATCATCGCCACGATCGGCGAGCAGTCCCGACGGCTGATCGAGGACCGCTACCCGGCGGGGCCGCCGCCACCGACGTCGACGCCGACACCGACCCTGCCGGACACCGCGACCGTGGTAGCCAACCGACGACCCGGCGTCGTCGTCTCGGTGAACGAGCGCGGGCTCACCGAGCAGGCCCGACGGAAGAACCTCGTCGTCGCGCTGGTGCCCCGCGTCGGCGATTTCGTGCCCGCCGGGGCGCCGCTGCTGCGGGTGTGCGGTGACCTCGAGCCCGGCTTCGAGGGCGACCTGGTCGAGCGGGTCGCGTTGGACGACGAGCGCACGATGGAGCAGGACGTGGCCTTCGGGTTCCGCCAGCTCGTCGACATCGCTGAGAAGGCACTCTCGCCTGCCCTCAACGACCCCACCACCGCCTGCCAGTCCGTCGACGCCATGCACGACCTGCTCCGCAGGCTCGTCACCCGGACCTCGCCGTCGGGCGGCGTCGCGGACACCGACGGGCAGGTCCGGTTGATCGTGCGGCGGTACCTGTTCGACGACTTCCTCGCGGTGGCGGTGGCGGAGGTGTGGCACTTCGGTCGTGACAGCACCCAGGTGCCCGAACGGCTCACCACGATGCTGCGCGACCTGGAGTCCGCGGCCAGGCCGGAGCACCGACCCGCCGTGCAGCACTGGCTCGCGGTGGTCAGCGGCGCCGCGGGCGACGCGCCACGACCAGGATGAGCACCACCGCGACCGCGTGGGGTCCGGGGGCCGGGGTCGCCGCGCACCCCGGCTGCACCAGACGGGTCCATCCGGTGCCCCACCGACACGGCCGCGTCGTCGACCCGCGTCGTCGACCCGCTGAGGCGAGGGGTCTGCGACGAGAAGCTGCACGGCGCCGGCCTCGGAGTCGCCGCGAGCACTGGCGGTTCGGTCGGGCCGACGCGGCATGGCGGTTCGCGGGTGGGGCGCCCCCCACCCGCTAGTTGATCCTCATCGCGCGATCCCCCCGGAGCCGTGCAGGCGAACGGCGTGTCGGACCAGCACCCATCTCAGAACGGCGGTTCGTGGGGGAGGACCGACGG
>JAKDLE010000641.1 GCA_030453005.1 Pseudonocardia sp.
TTGTCGCGGGACCGCCGAGGGGGGGGTGCCCCCGGACCCCTCGCCCGGGTGAGCCGCCGCGACGGCGGTGCCGCGTCGGGGGGCCTGCGCATCCCTCCTCCGTCGGGGGACGACGCATCCCTCCTCCGTCGGGGGACGGCGGCCGGTTCCCGGGCCGGGCGGCTACCGTGTCCCGTGACGGTCAGACGCCGCAGACCGACCGTCCTCACCGTGAGCCACGTCACTTCTGCGGCGTCCGGATCGGAGCGCGGTGCAGCTGGTTCAGGGTGGGGTCGCGATCACCGCGCCGCTACTCCTCCCGCCTGCGCCCGCTCCCCCCGAGCCTGAGCCTGCTCTGCCCGAGCTCGACGAGCAGACCCTCGTCGTCCGCGCTCAGGAGGGTGACGCCCGCGCGTTCGAGCAGCTCGCACGTCGCCACCAGGACGCCCTCTACCGCCTCGCCGTGCGAGTGATGGGCGACGCGGGCGAAGCCGAGGACGCGCTGCAGGAGGCGCTGCTCGACGCGTGGCGGCGGATCGGCCGGTTCCGCGGCGACTCCGCGTTCTCCACCTGGATGTACCGGATCGTCACCAACCGCTGCCTGGGGATGCTGCGCCGCAGGCGCCCGGTGCCGGTCGAGCAGATCGAGGCGCCCGCCCCTGCTCACGACTCCCCCGAGCGGGCGGTGGAGCGCGGCGCCGGCCTGGCCGCGCTGGGCCGGGCGGTGCAGGAGCTGTCCGACGACCTGCGCATCTGCTGGGTGCTCCGCGAGTTGGAGGGCCTGTCCTACGCCGAGATCTCCGAGATCACCGGCGCCTCCGAGAACGCCGTGCGCGGCCGGATCCACCGGGCCCGCACCCGGCTCGCGGAGGTGCTGCGCTCATGGCGCTGACCCCTCCCCCCGCGACCCCCGTGGGGGGCACCGCACCCGTCGACGACGGTGCGCCGCTGCTGGCGTGCGGTCGCGACGCCGCACGGGTCTGGGACCGCGCGGCCGCGGGCGAGGACCCCGACGCACACGAGCGCGCCTGTCCGCACTGCACCGCGGCCGCCGCCGACGCCCTCGGCCTCGGCGCACTGGCGCACCGGATGGCGGACGAGCCGCTGGAGCCACCACCGTCGGTGCTCGACCGGGTCATGGTGGCGGTGCGCTCCGAGCTGCGCCCGCACGACGTGATCACCCTGCCCTCCCCGCACGGGCAGGCGAGGCTCTCGCGGGCCGCGGCCGCCGCGGTCCTGCGGCACACCGTCGACCGGATGGGCGGGCTACGGGCCCGCAGCTGCCGTATCGAGCAGGTCGATGACACCCTCGCCGCGGTCGAGGAGGCACCGGACTCGCAGCGGCACGCCGTCGACGTCCGCATCACCGTCACGGCCCGCTTCGGCGTCGACCTCGCGTCGGTGACGGCTCGCGTGCGGCAGATGGTGGCCACCGCGGGTGAGCAGGCGCTCGGCGTGCCGGTGCGGCGGGTGGACATCGAGGTCGCAGACCTGTTCGACGCAGACTTGTTCGACACAGACTTGTTCGACACCGACCCGTTCGACACCGGCGTCCCCGGGAACACCCGGTGACCGGACCGACGGTCCGCGTCCACGTCGGGGACGCGGTGGTGGCCCGCGTCGCCGCCCGGCGGGCGCGGCGCGTGCCGGGGGTGGTGACGCTGCGCGCCGACCTCGCCCAGGCTCTGCTCGGGCTCGCCGACTCCGTACTGGGCCACGATCGCGCAGGCGCCATCCCGGCCGACGGGGTGCAGGCGGCCGTCCACGGCGGCCGCGCGGAGGTGTCGGTCACGCTGGTCACGCGGCTCGGGTACAACTGCCGCGACGTCGCCCAGGCCGTGCAGCGCACGGTGGGCGAGGAGGTGCGCACCTACACCGGTCTCGACGTGGTCGTGCGCGTCACCGTCGCCGAGGTCCTGCTCGACTGACTGATATCAGGATTTCACCACTTTTGATATCTTCGCGGGTGGAGAGAGGATGGGGGGCCAGCGCATGGCACGCACGCTCGTCGACCTGCCCGAGGACCTCGTACGGCACGCGATGGAACTCACCGGGGCGCCCTCGAAGAGGGCGATGATCACCCGCGCCATCGAGGAGCTCGTCAACCGGCAGGCGCAGTTGGAGATGATCGACTGGGTGGAGCGCGGCGGCCTACCCGGGATCACCGATCCGGATGTCCGGGCCGACGCGCGGCGGTGACCTCTATCTGGTGGACAACAGCGTCTTCCAGCGGCTACCGCACCAGGCCCAGGTCGCAGACGCATTGCGCTCGTTCGCTCTCCGCGGGCTGTTCGCGACGTGTCTGCCGATCACTCTCGAAGCGGGCCACAGTGCCACGAACGGCGCTGAGCATACGAGGGTGCTGGATCTCGTCGGCGCCCGACGGCTCCTTCCGATCACCGCGGAGGTGGAGGCGCAGGCAGCGGCACTGCAGTCCGCGCTGTGGAACGGCGCCCTCGTCCGGGCGGCCGGGGTGATCGATCTGATGATCGCGGCGACCGCGATCGTGCACGGAGCCACGGTTCTGCACTACGACGCGGATTTCGAGCACATCGCCGGCGTGTCGAGCCTGGCTCACCGGTGGGTCGTGCCCCGTGGCACCGCCCGATGAGGCGGCGCTAGGTGGCTGGTGTCTTTCGCGTGGCGGTCCCCCAGTGGGGGCCGGGCTGCGGGAGAATGATCAGGTGACGATGGGTCGGGCGGACCGTCAGGGTGACTTGTTCGGTGATGTGGTCCGGTTCTGTGAGGGCTCGCTGCCGGAGAACTC
>JAKDLE010000642.1 GCA_030453005.1 Pseudonocardia sp.
GACGTCGCGGCCGAGCGCACGCAGCAGCCCGTCGACGATCTCGCGGTTGGACCTTCGCACCCCGGGCCCCAGATCCAGCTCCGCACCGTCGGAGCACGACGTGTCGCGCTCAGCATCCCATCGACGACATCGTCGACGAAGACCCAGTCCCCGCGTCGCCTGCCGCTCGACAGCCGCGGTGCTTCGCCGCGCAGCGCACACGCCGCCGCGTACGGCAGCAGCTTGCCCGCCGCCTGTCCCGGGCCGAACGTCTCGGCGGGCCGCACGATCACCACCGGTGTCGCGAACGTACTGGTGTAGCCCGTGGCCGCGCCGTCGGGCGACGCCTGCACACCTCGTCACCGTGCGGCTCGTCGGTGGAGCCGATCAGGACCAGACGTGTGATCCTCCCGGCCTCGGCCGCCGCCAACAGCGCCACGCTGCTGGCGCGCAGGCTCCGGAAGGTCGGCGCGACGAGAGCGGGGTCGACCACACCGCTCACCCGCCCGCCGAGGTGGAACACCGTCTCGGGCCGCACCGCGACGACCGTTTCGGCCACGGCGTCGCCGTCGGCCAGGTCGAGTGGTGGACCACCGGACGTCGTCGAGGCCTGCCGTGGGCGCGTTCCGGGTCGTCGCGTGCACCGCGGCGCCGCAGACCAGCACGCGGCTGCCCTCCCAGCCTTCGTCGGGGGAGGACAGCCGGGCGTTCCCGGGTTCACGCGGACCGCTGAGGCCCGGTTCGGCGTTCCTGATCTCTCGTCCTGTGCAACCACGACTGTTCGCGGTTGCGTGTTGCCACCACAACCGCCGGCCGCGAGCTCGACCACACCGTCACGGTCGCGGGAGCCCGAACGGCGCGACACGCCCGAATCCGTCGAGGTTGTTTCTCTGCGAGCGCTAACCGGTGCTCACGTCGCGGAAGGATGGGAGCCGGCAGGCACGGGACGGCGACGGCCTGCCGCCGGACGGATCCGCTCCTCGACGAAGATGCCGTGCCACAGCAGCAGGACGAGGACCGCCCAGAGCCGCCTGCTGTGGTCGACCGGGCCGACCCGGTGTGCGTCGAGCATCCGCTGCACGGCGCTGAGGTCGACGAGGTGCCCGGCCTGCGAGTCGCGCACGACCGCGCGGGCCCACTCGTACATCTCCCCGCGCAACCAGTGCCGGACGGGTACGGGGAACCCCAGCTTGCGCCGGTGCAGCACATGCTCGGGGACGATCCCCTCGCAGGCCCTGCGCAGCGCGTACTTGGTGGTGCCGTGCGACAGCTTCTCCGACCGCGGCAGGCCGGAGGCGATCGCGAACACCTCGGGGTCGAGGAAGGGCACGCGCAGCTCCAGCGAGCTCGCCATCGTCATCTTGTCCGCCTTGACCAGGATGTCGCCGCGCAGCCAGGTGAACAGGTCGACGTGCTGCATCCGCGCCACCGGGTCCCAGTCGGCCGACCCGCGGTAGTGCGGTCCGGTGACGTCTGAGTGCATGCGGCCTGCGTCGTGGCCCCGCAGCACCTCGGCGAGCTGGTCGGGCTGGAAGACCCGCGCGTTGCCGTAGTACCGCTGCTCCAGCGACAGTGCGCCCCGACGCAGCAGGTCCTTGCCGCGCATCCCGTCCGGCAGTCGGGTGGAGACCCGCCCGAGCAGCGCACGCAGCGCGCCGGGCACCCGCTCGAACGGGGCCAGCGACAGCGGTTCCCGGTAGATCGTGTACCCGCCGAACAGCTCGTCGGCGCCCTCGCCGGAGAGCACCACCTTCACGTGCCTGCGTGCCTCCCTGGCGACGAACCACAGCGGCACCAGGGCCGGGTCCGCGACCGGGTCGTCCAGGTGCCAGATGATCGACGGAAGGGCGTCCATCATGTCCCGGGCCGTCACCGTCACCACGGTGTGCCGCACCCCGAGCACCGCCGCCGTCTCGGCGGCCACGTCCACCTCCGAGTAGCCCGCACGGTCGAACCCGGCGGTGAACGTGTGCAGGTCGGGGTCATGGCACCGGGCCAGCGCGACGATCGCCGTCGAGTCGACACCGCCGGAGAGGAAGGCGCCGACCGGTACGTCGGAACGCATGTGCGCCGCCACCGAGTCCCGCAGTACCTCCGCGATCCCGCGGTGCACCGCGGCTCCCGTGCCGGAGCCGTCGTGGAACCTCGGGGTGAAGTACCGCACCTGCTCGACCCGGCCGCCCGGCCGCACCGTGAGGTACGTGCCCGACTCGATCCGCCGCACCGAGCGGTGCATGGTCTCCGGCTCCGGCACGTACTGCAGGACGAGGTAGTGCTGCAGCGCGGCCGCGTCGAGGTCGGCCCCGTCGAGCCCCGTCGCGGGGGCCAGGTGCAACAGCGCCTTCTTCTCGCTGGCGAACGCCACCCCGGTCGGACCGGCCGCGTAGAACAGCGGCTTGATCCCGAACGGGTCGCGGGCGCCGAACAGCAGCCGTTCCCGGGCGTCCCAGATCAGGAACGCGAACATGCCCCGCAGCCTGCCCACCGACCGCGCGCCCCAGTGGTGGTAGGCGGCGACGAGCACCTCGGTGTCGCCGCGTGTGCGGAACGTCGCGCCGAACTGCGCGGCGAGCTCGACGCGCAGCTCCGCGTGGTTGTAGACCTCGCCGTTGAACACGATCGTGTAGCGGTCGGGATCCTCGGGTGGACCCCAACGCAGCGGTTGGTGGGAGTGCTCGACGTCCACGATCGCGAGGCGGTGGAAGCCGAACACGATGTCGGCGTCGTGCCAGGTCTCGGACTCGTCGGGCCCGCGATGCGCC
>JAKDLE010000643.1 GCA_030453005.1 Pseudonocardia sp.
AGGCGGCCCAGGTCGACATCAGCGCGGGCGCGGCGATCGCGCTGCTGGCGCTGCTGGCCGTGCTGCCGGAGTACGCGGTGGACTTCGTGTTCACCTACCAGGCCGGGCAGGTCTACGCCGAGTTCGGGGAGTGTGTGGCCGGACCGGACGGCGCGAACCCCTGCGCGCTGGCGCTGGCCAACATGACCGGGGCCAACCGGGTGCTGGTCGGCGTCGGCTGGCCGCTCGTGGTGCTGGTCGCGGCCATCGCCGTGCGGCGCAGCCGCCGGGCCGGCGGGGGGGAGAGCGCGTCGACCCACACCGGTGAGATCGACCTGGAGCCGGCGATGTCGGCCGAGGTGGTGTTCCTGGGCATCGCCACGCTGTACTCCCTGACGCTGCCGCTGCGCACCAGCCTCACCCTCGTCGACTCGCTCGTGTTCGTCGCGATCTTCGCCGCGTACGTGTGGCGGCTGTCGCAGGCGCCCGCGGAGGAGCCTGACCTGGTGGGGGTTGCGGCCTGGGTCGGCGAGAAGCCGCGCTCGGCGCGGCGTGGCTGGTACTACGGGATGTTCGCCGTCGCCGGGCTGCTCATCCTCGCCACCGCCGAGCACTTCGCCAACGGGCTGGTGCAGACCGGCTCGACGCTGGGGATCGACCAGTTCCTGCTGGTGCAGTGGGTGGCGCCGCTGGCCAGCGAGTCGCCGGAGCTGATCGTGGCCTGCCTGTACGCGCTGCGGCTCAAGGCGTCGCACTCGCTGGGCACGCTGCTCTCGAGCAAGGTCAACCAGTGGACGCTGCTGGTGGGCAGCCTCCCGATCGTGTTCGCGATCTCGGCCACGACGTTCGACGGGCTGCCGCTCGACACCAACCAGCGCTTCGAGCTGCTGATCACCGCGGCGCAGTCGCTGTTCGCGGTGAGCCTGCTGGTGAACCTCGGGCTGACCGCCTACGGCGCGACCGCGCTGTTCGTGCTGTTCGCGGTGCAGTTCACCGCCAGCATCACCCTGTCGCCCGAGCTGAACCGCACGGTGATCATCGTGCTGTCCGTGCTCTACGGGGTGCTCGCGGTCGTCCTGCTCGTGCGCCGCCACCGGGCGACGCGCCGGATCGTGCGGGACGGCCTGGTCACCCCGTTCGACGAGCTGGCGACCGAGCCCGGGTAGCGTCCCCTGGGTAACGTCCCCTGGGTAACGTCTCGGCACGCACGAACCTCGGGAGACCCGGTGCCGATCCTGCTGAACCGCTTCTGGACACTGGTGGCCCCCGCGCTGCGCGGCTGGCGGCTCCCGCTCGTCGTCGCGGTACTGGTGTTCGCCACCAGCTGGCTCGGCATGTGGCTCGCGGAGCCCCGCGCGGCCCTCGTGGAGCCGGCGAACTACTGGTGGTGGTTCCTCGTCACGGCCGCGACGGTCGGCTACGGCGACTTCTACCCCGAGACCGCGTGGGGCCACGTCGTGGGGGGCTACGTCATCGTCGGGGGCATCGTCACGCTGACGATCCTGTTCACGCAGCTGTCGGCCCGCCTGCAGGCCGCGAGGGGAAAGCGTATGAAGGGTCTCGCCCAGCTCGACGTCGGCGACCACACGGTCATCCTCGGCTACCACGCCGGACGGACCGAGCGGATGGTCGGCGAGCTCACCGTCGAGCGGGACCGGGCACTGGTGCTGGGTGCGTGGGACGAGGTCGCCGAGAACCCGATGGCCGAGCGGGTCGGTGTGGAGTTCGTCCGGGGGGACCTCACCTCCGTCGACGTGATGGACCGCGCCTGCGTGGCCCGGGCGACCACCGCGATCATCGACGGCCGCGACGACAACGAGTCGCTGGCGATCGCCCTGACCGTCGACCACGCCCATCCCGGGCTCCACGTCGTCGTGGCGCTGCGCGACATGGCCCGCCGCGAGCAGCTGCACTACGTCAACCCGGAGATCCAGTGCGTGCAGTGGCACGTGCCGAACCTGGTGACCGAGGAGGCACTCGACCCCGGGATCTCGCAGGTCTACGCCGACCTGATGAGCGGCGGCACCGGCGGCAACACCTACTCGGCCGCGCTGCCCGGGAGGCTCGCGGGCAGCACCTTCGGGGAGTGCCAGACGTTGTTCGGCCGGCGGTTCGGCGCCACGCTGATCGCCGTGCGCAGCGGCGGACGGATGACGGTGAGCCCCGGGTGGGACACCGAGATCGGCGACGGCGCGACCGTCTACTACCTCGGGCGACGGCGGATCGAGCCGTCCGAGCTCACCGAGCTGGGGCGGCAGCCTGCGTCGTGAGACCGGGAGCGGCGGCGCACCCGCACCGCGAAGGCCAGCGCGGAGGCCGTGAACAGCACCCCGGTGAGGAGCAGCCAGCGGCCGAGGTAGACGTCGGCGGGCAGCGCGGTCACGGCCGTGTAGAAGCCGCTCAGCTGGAAGATCAACGGGAACCAGACGAGCAGCAGCAGGTCCGAGAGCAGCACCGGCACCCGCAGGTGGTTGATCCACGGCACCGGCGGCAGCGGTGCGGCCCGGTGCCGCAGCACGGCCTGCGCCGACCGGTCGGCCACGGTGTAGAGCGGGAACAGCACGAGGTCGTGGCCGACCACGGCGCCGGTGAACCACACCGCGACGGCCAGCGGTGCGTCGTCGAGCAGGCGGACCCCGGCGTAGCCCGCCAGCGCGAAGCACCCGATCAGGGCGAGCAGGTGCAGGGGCCCCGCGCCGTACCAGGCGAGCAGGCCCCCTCTCCGTGTGCCCAGCCTCATCGTGCCCAGCCTCATCG
>JAKDLE010000043.1 GCA_030453005.1 Pseudonocardia sp.
CTCACCGCCGACGAGCTGTGCACGATCTACCGCACCCAGTTCGCCGTCCTCTACGGCTACGACCGCAACGTCAACTTCTACGACGCGAACGGCCGGCTTGTCCCGAACGCGGTCCTGAGCGTGTGGCGCCGGAAGGGCGAGCGGATCACTGTCGACGAGTGCACGGCCACGAACCAGGCTGGCAACACCTACGTCTACGAGCTCCCGTTCGTCACCCTGGACCGGGAGGCGGACATGCGGCAGGCGTACGCCCACTTCGAGCGAGTCCTCGCGGAGCGCTCGTGAGTGAACTGCTGCCCACGATCCAGGCCGGGAACATCCGGCACAGCCTGGTCGACTACCTCTCCACCACCTTCGCGCTAACCGACGGCGGGGCGGCGGACGCGCTCGACCGGTTCCTCGGCGATCCCGAGTCCGGCATGTTCAAGGGCCCGTACGTGCGGCTGCGCCTGCCGTTCCGCCCGGCCGACGACGGCTGGCGCGAGCACCTGGAGTGGTACGAGGGCAACCCGCCCTACGGGCACCAGGCGGCGACGTTCGCCCGGCTCTCCTCGCTGACCCACCCGCGCCCGCTGCCCACGCTGGTCACCACTGGTACCGGGTCCGGCAAGACCGAGGCGTTCCTTCATCCGCTCCTCGACCACGTCCTGCGGGCCCGACGCGAGGGCGTGACGGGGACGAAGGCGCTCATCCTCTACCCGATGAACGCCCTGGCCAACGACCAGGCGTCCCGGCTCACCGGCCTCATCACGAACCACCCTGCGCTGCGTTCGGTCACCGCGGCGCTCTACACCGGGCAGCAGGGGCCGAAGCGGACGATGGTCACCGAGGACGGCCTGATCACTGACCGCGGGATCATCCAGGACTCCCCGCCGGACATCCTGCTGACCAACTACAAGATGCTCGACCAGCTCCTGCTGCGTCACGCCGACCGCGACATCTGGCGGAAGTCCGCGACGAGCCTGCGCTACCTCGTGCTCGACGAGTTCCACACCTACGACGGCGCGCAGGGCACGGACGTCGCGATGCTGCTGCGGCGGCTCGGGATGACGCTCAAGAGCTACTGGTCCGACACGGACCCGCAACTCACCGCCGATGACCGCGCGCGTCCGCTCGGCCGGATCACCCCGGTCGCCACGTCCGCGACGCTGGGCGACAAGGGCGACCCCGCCGTCATGCTCGACTTCGCCGAAACCGTGTTCGGTGAGCCCTTCGGGCGCGACGCCGTGGTCACGGAGTCGCGGCTGTCGCAGGACGAATGGGCCGAGGGATCAGCTGGGGAGGTCGCGGCTGCGGGGCTCACTCCGGTGGAGATCGCGGCCATCGACGTCGCCGGCGTCAACTCCGCCCTCGACGACCTCGGCGACGACCCCGACGGCTCCGATCTGGCGCGCAGAGCGTTCGCACTGCTCTACGGCCAGGAGGCGCCGGCGGACGCGGAGCTGCTCCTCGCCATGGCCAAGGCCCACCCGCTCGTCTCGGCGATGGCGCGCGAGTCCGCCGACGCGATCAGCCTGGCCGATCTCGTAGTGCGCGTCCTCGGGCCGTCGGCGACCCCGAGCCTCGCCGCGACCGGCCGCGATTCGGCGTGGGAGAGCCTGCTCTCCCGGGTCGTCGCCGCCCTCGGCCACGTCCGCGCCACCGTGGGTCGCGCCGCGCTCTCCGTCGAGGCCCATCTCTGGGTGCGGGAGCTGACCCGGATCGACCGCGCCGCGGGGCCGACCGCCGCCTTCCGCTGGGGCGACGACGGCCCGCCGACCGCGGTGCTCGACGCCGAGGACGTCCGCCCGTCCTTCCCCGCGCTGTACTGCCGTCGCTGCGGGCGGTCCGGGTGGGGGGTGGGCCTGGCCCCGGTCGGCGGCAGCCTCGCCACCGACGACGAGTCCATCCGCCGCGACCACGCCAGCCGCGAGGGTCGCTTCCGCCCGCTGATGTCGGCGGCGGCGGAGGCCGAGGCCGTGTTCGCGGGGACCACCCGTCCGGCCGGCCTGGCCTGGTTCTCGGTGCGCAGCCGTGAGCTCGGCACCACCGCACCGGCCGAGGACGATCCCGACCTGCGCGACGGGTGGGTCCTGCCGGTGCTCACGCACGCCGGCAAGGAGGCGGACGAGGACTCCCGCAAGGACACCTGCCCGGCCTGCGGCCAGGAGGACGGGATCCGGTTCCTGGGCAGCGCGATCGCGACGCTGCTCTCGGTCTCGCTGTCCACCCTGTTCGGCTCGGCGCGCATCGCGGCCGCCGAGAAGAAGGCCCTGGTCTTCACCGACTCGGTGCAGGACGCCGCCCATCGCGCCGGCTTCGTGCAGGCCCGGTCGCACACCCTCACCCTGCGTGCCGTTCTCCGGGAGGCGGTGGCCGAGGGGTCCCTTACATTGGACGACCTGGTCAACGAGGTCATCCGCAGCGCCGGCGACAATCCGTTCGCCCGCTATCGCCTCCTCGCCCCGGACTGCGCCGACCGGGAGTCGTTCACCTCGTTCTGGACGACCCCGACGTTCCGCGGGGTGCCCAGCAGCGTCCGCTCCCGTGTGCAGAAGCGGCTCGCGCTCGACGCGATGCTGGAGTTCGGGCTCAACGCGCGCACCGGCCGCACCCTGGAGCTGACCGGTTCCGCAGCCGTCGAGGTCGAGGCCGGGCGGCCGCCGGGGCTGGGGGCCGCGGCGCGGACGGTGCTGGCGGGCGTCGCCATGCAGACCATCTCAGACACCGACGACGGCGAGCGGGACGACGCCACCCTCGTCCGCTGGGTACGAGGCGTGCTCGACCGGATGCGGTCGCTCGGGGCGATCGAGCACCCCTGGTTCGAGCGCTACCGCCACGAGGACGGCAACCGCTGGTGGGTCTCCGGCGGACACCCCCGCGACGAGGGGATGCCCGCGTTCCCGCGGGGCCGCCCGGCGCCGGGCTACCCGCGGATCGGCGGGAGCGGCGACCCGGCGGGTGAGGGGCTGGAACCGGTCACCCCGCCCAAGTCCTGGTACGCCCAGTGGACCTCCCGTGCCC
Organism: Pseudonocardia sp.; assembly: GCA_030453005.1. Lineage (GTDB taxonomy): Bacteria > Actinomycetota > Actinomycetes > Mycobacteriales > Pseudonocardiaceae > Pseudonocardia. The sequence goes on from JAKDLE010000043.1 coordinate 3,004, forward strand.
TCGACGTCAGCCCCGGCGACGGCGGCCGACTGGCCCGGCTCCTGCTCGAGCACCTGGCGCGCGAGGGCGTGCTCACCTCGATCACCAGCAAGTCCGGGGCCGCGGTGTACGCCATCCCGGCCGGCGGTGTCGTCGTCAGCCCCACGTCGATGGCTGACCTGCGGGCGGGGAAGAACCTGCTGGTCTGTGGCACGTGCCGGGCACCGGTCACCGGGTCGACGACCACCGTGGAGCAGCTCGCCGGTGCGCCGTGCATGCTCGTGACCTGCTCGGGCCGGCTCGAACCGAGCCCGCTGGCCGACAACTTCTACCAGAGCCTCTACACCTCCCCGGACATGCGACGCGTCGTCGCCCGGGAGCACACCAGCCTCCTGGAGGACGAGGTCCGGCTCTCCTACGAGAACGGGTTCAAGGGCGCGGACACCAGCCCGGCGGCTCCCAACGTGCTGGTGGCCACCCCGACGCTGGAGATGGGCATCGACATCGGCGACCTGTCCGCGGTGGTCCTGGCGTCGCTGCCGCGCACCGTCGCCTCCTACCTGCAGCGGGTGGGACGCGCGGGCCGGCTCACCGGCAACGCGCTCAACCTCGCCTTCATCACCGGCCGCGGGGAGCAGCTGCCCAAGCTCGGCGATCCCCTGTCGGTGATCAACGGGGAGGTGCGGCCCCCGGCGACCTACCTGCGGGCCGAGGAGATCCTGCGCCGCCAGTACACGGCGCACCTGGCCGACGAGTTCGCCCGGGACGACAACCGCTCTCACCCGCGGAGAGCTCGCGGCGCCATCGGCGACAGCAACCCAGGCTCATTCCTCGGGGACCTGATCAGCCATGCCGAGACGAACGCCGATGAGCACCTCACCAGGTTCGCCGCCGCATTCGAGTCGTTGCCGGACGGCGTCGTCGACTCCCTCCGCACGTGGCTCACGGCTCCCGGAGGTCCGGGAACCAGCGAGTTCGCGGCTCAGCTGCACAGCGCGAGCGGCCGCTGGCAGACGACCGTGCAGGCACTCCAGCACCGCAAGCAGGCGATCGACGACGTGCTGCCCGCGCTCATCAGCCAGGCGGAGTCGTCTGCCGCCACCGACGACGACCGCCGGGCCCGGCGCTCCGCGGAGACCGCCCGCAAGCTCACCGCAGGGCAGCTGGCCCACCTGCAGGGCGAGTACTGGATCGGGGTCCTCGAGGAGTACGGGCTGCTGCCCAACTACACCCTGCTCGACGACAACGTCACCCTCGACGTCGGCCTGAGCTGGATGAACCCGGACACCAAGACCTTCCAGACCGAGCACGCCCGGATCCACCGCGGCTCCGCCCAGGCCATCCGCGAGTTCGCGCCCGGCGCCCGCTTCTACGCGCGCGGGCTGGAGATCGAAATCGACGCCATCGACTTGGGCGTGGACGGCGTTGACATCCGCCCGTGGGTCTTCTGCCCGGCCTGCGGCTTCGCGGTCGATATCGAGGCGGACGGCGCGCCGAAGTCGGTTCCCAGCTGTCCCCGATGCGGCAGCAACGGGGTCGGCGACACGGGCCAGCGACTCGACGTCGTCGAACTGGTCCACGTCACGGCGGAGATCCGGCGCGACGAGGCGGCGATCACCGACCGGCGCGACCAGCGGGACAACCGCTTCTTTCAGGTCGTCACCGCCGCCGACGTCGATCCCGCGCTGATCGAGCGCCGGTGGTTCGCCGAAGGCGTCGGTTTCGGCTGTACCTACATGCAGTCGCTCACGATCAGGTGGGTCAATCTCGGATCCGCCGGGCACGGCGCCACCCGCATCGTGGCCGGCGAGGAGATCTCGGGCGCGCTGTTCCGGGTCTGCGAGGGATGCGGGAAGCTCGACATGGAAGCCGGCCAGAACCGGGCGCACGAGCACCGGCCGTGGTGCCGCTTCCGCACGTCGCCCACCGAGCACACCGCCACGGTCGCGCTGTCCCGGACGTTGCGCACGCAGGGCCTACTGCTGCGGCTTCCCAGCGCCGTCACCATCGGGGACGACTTCGCCGCGCCGAGTCTGGCGGCCGCTTTGCTCCTGGGCCTGCGCGAGCAGCTCGGCGGGCATCCCGACCACATCCGCGTGGAGCACGTCGTCGACCCCACGCCGAGCGACGGCTCGGACAATCACGAGGCCATCCTGTTGCACGACGCCGTCCCCGGCGGCACGGGGTATCTCGTCGAGCTGGCCGAGCCCGAGGTCCTGCGCTCGCTGCTGGCCACGGCGTGGGATCGCGTGCGGACGTGTGAGTGCCGGACCGAGGCCCGGCTGGCGTGTCACCGCTGCCTGCTGCCCTTCGTCTCGCCCGGTCAGGTCCGGCGCGCCTCCCGGGCGTCGGCCGAGCGGCACCTGCGCAGGCTCCTCACGCTGGCGCCGGAGGCCACGAGCATCGACGACGCACCCCCGTGGTCCGTCACCGAGATCCCCCCGGTCGAGGACCCCGAATCGCACCTCGAACAGAGGTTCCGCAAGGTCTTCGTCGAGCGGCTGCAGAAGCTCGGCGCCGCGACGCAGGAGGTCCCCGGCGCGCTGGGCAACGCCGTCCGGTTCACGATCCCGGGGCACGCCCGGCACTGGACGATGACGCCGCAGGTCAACATGGAGAACTCCAAACCGGACTTCGTACTGGAGACGAACGACACCTCCGTCCCGGCCGTCGCGATCTTCACCGACGGGCTGACGTTCCACGCCACTCCTCACCACAACCGGCTCGCCGACGACGCGGCCAAGCGCCAGCTCCTGCGGGACACGGGTCGGATCGTGCTGGGCGTGACCGCGAGGGACGTGCAGGACGCGGAGACGGGTGCGGACAGCACGCCCGCCTGGTACTCGGAGCAGACCGTGGGCCAGGTCATCGGGAACCCGCCGTTCATGGCCTCGCCCGCCGCGTACCACGCGCTGCGCTCGGGACCCGTCGACTGGCTCCTCGGCTGGATCATGTCCCCCGAGCCGGCACACGTCCGGTCGGTGGCGCGGGCCGTCCCCATGTTCCTGCTCGCCCAGGCCTCCGTGGTCGTCCTCCCGGACGGCGCCGAGCTCTCGGATGCGGCCCGGTCGGTCCTGCTCGGTACGGCGGCGACGTCGTCCGGATCGCGGAAGGCGATGGTGTGGCGATCGGGATCGTGCGCGGTGGCCGTAGAGTTGGACGGCCCGCTCGTCACGGCGGCGCTCGTCGTCGACGACCGCGACTCGGTGCTCGACTCCGCCCACGCCGACTCCTGGCGTCAGTGGCTACGGCTGTCCAACGCCCTCGCACTGCGGGACTGGCCCACCGTCGTCACCACGACCACGCTCGGCGCGACCGCCGCCTCCGTTCCCGCGAAGGCACCAGCGGCTCCCGACAAATCCTCGACCCTCGACGAAGAGTGGTCTCACGCGTACGAGACGGCATCGCCCGGCTTCGAACGCGACCTCGTCCTGGCCCTGGCCGATGCCGGGGCTCCCGTGTCGCCGACGATCGGCGCCGAGGGGCCGGACGGGATCATGATCGACGTAGCGTGGCCGATACTCCTCATCGCCGTCGGGACGCAGTCGATGCCCGAGGAGGACAAGGCCGATCTGGAGGCCGCTGGCTGGGTCGTGGTGCCTCCGGATGCGGCGACGATCATCGAGCGGTTGAGCATGGCCAGTGCCGGCCGGGACGGGGATGCGTAGTGCCCACGATCGTCATGACGAAGTGGCCGGTGAAGCTGGACGGGTCAGTGCGGTCCAAGGCGATGGCCTTCCTGCAGAAGCTCTCGGCGGACGACACGACCCCGGGCCTGCACATCGAGCCCATCCAGAACGCCGCAGACTCCCGGGTGCGCACCGGCCGGGTCGACCAGTTCTGGCGCGCCGTGATGTTCCGCATCGACGGAGACGGCGGGCGCCACTATGTCGTCCACGGCGTGTGGCCGCATGACGACGCGATCGAGGTGGCTGCCCGGGTGCGGCTGAAGGTCAACCCGATCAACGGTCTTCCGCAGATCGACGAGGCCGTTCCCGTCGGGGCCGCGCCGGTCGCACCCGAGCCGGTCGTCGAGCGGCCGACGCAGAATCCGCTGCTGGTGAGACGCGGACGAACCCGCGCCGACCTCGTCGACCGGCTCGGCATCCCCTCCGACGTTGCCGACGCGGCCCTTGCGGCCACCGACGAGGACGCGGTCCTCGGCCTCGCCCAGCACCACGAGGGCTGGCTGGGTCTCCTCCTCGTCGACCTCACCAGCACCGACCCGGTCGACGACATCCTCGACCGATTGCAGCTGCCGGACGCCCCTCCGCCCTCCGCAGGCACCGAGGACGACCAGCTGCTCGAGTCCCTCCGGCGACCGGCGGCCGCCGCCCAGTTCGCCTTCAACGACGACCAGGACGAACTACGCCGGGTCATCGAGGACGGCGACTTCGGCGCCTGGCGGGTGTTTCTGCACCCCGAGCAACGCCGCTACGTCGACCGTTCGTACACGGGACCGTTCCGGCTCTCCGGCGGCGCCGGGACCGGCAAGACCGTCGTGCTCGTGCACCGCGCCCGCCGGCTCGCGCGGCGCAACCCGCAGGCACGCATCGTCCTCACGACGTTCACCACGAACCTCGCCGAGTCGCTCCGGGAGAGCCTGGCGCAGCTCGATCCGCGCGTCCCTCAGGCTGCCGAGCTCGGCGAACCCGGTGTCTTCATCGCCGGTGTCGACGCACTCGCCGCCGCCGTCATCCGCGGGGCGGGCGGCGAACTCACTAGCGCGGTGACCGCCGTGCTGGGCGAGGAGCGATCGAGCCCGAACGGCCGTGTCCCCGGCACCCGCTGGCGCGCGGTACTCGACACGTCCAACACCGATCTGCCGTCCGAGATCGCCAACGAAACGTTCCTGGCCGACGAGTACTCCTTGATCGTCCTTCCGAACATCGTGCGGAACGAGTCCGACTACCTCCGCGTCCGGCGGCCCGGCCGTGGAGTGGCCCTCGACCGAGCGAAGCGGGCCGCCGTCTGGTCGCTCATCTCCGCCTACCGGGCCCAGAACCGTATCGACGGCACCCTCGACTTCGCCGAGGCCGCCGCCGTCGCCGCCGCGCGGCTGAAGGACACGACACCGCTCGCCGACCATGTCCTCGTCGACGAGGGGCAGGACCTCTCCCCCACCCACTGGCAGCTGCTGCGAGCCGTCGCGGCCGGCGGCGAGGACGACCTCTTTGTCGCCGAAGACTCGCACCAACGCATCTACGGCCCCCGGACCGTCCTGGGCCGGTACGGCATCCGCATCGTCGGCCGCTCACGCCGACTGACACTGAACTACCGGACCACGGCGCAGAACCTGCACTACGCGATGACCATCCTCGACGGCGCCGAGTACGTGGATCTCGAAGAGGAGCCGGAGGCGACGGGCTACCGCTCGGCCCGCTCCGGCCCGACCCCCTCCATCGAGCAGGTCGACTCGCTGACCGATGAGCTGGACACCATCGCCGCCCGCATCCGCGGCTGGCTCGACGAGAAGACCACCCCCGAGACGATCGCGGTCCTGGTCCAGGACCGCTTCCAGCGGGAGCGCGTCGTCACGGGGCTCACCGAACGCGGCGTCGCGATCCGAGCCGTCGATCGCGAACAGCCAAGCACCGGCAAGCCGCTCGTCATGACCATGCACCGCGCCAAGGGTATGGAGTTCACCAAGGTCGTCCTCGCCGACGTCGGTCACCGATCGGACGCGGAGGCCGCTCGCCTCGCCAGAATGGATCAATCGGGGCGTCAAGACGCCGAACTACGTGCCCGATCGCTCGTCTACGTGGCCGCGACAAGGGCCCGCGACGAACTCTCGATCATCCGCCGCAGGTAGCTCACCCGCTTTCCGGCGCAGTGCTGCCATCTTGGATGCGGCCGCCGAGCGCTTCCCAATTCGGGGCACCAACGGCAGTCAGCTGCAGTACTCGGAGACCTGGTCTCCACCGTCCTCCGGGACTGGTGGGGCTTACAACTGCTGTGGTTCAAGGGCGCGGTGCAACTGGCCGCCTTCACCACCGCCCATGGTGAAATTCGACCGGCTTGTCACTTAGCTGCGTTGATGATCTCAGTCAGCACGTGCGCCGGAAGAAACTCCCTGGTGCTCTGGCCCGCTACAGTGTCGAGATAGTCATTCAGAAAGCGAGGTTGTTCCGGAGAGCCGAGCGGAACGGGCTCCGATCGTCGCCATCCACGTGCCGATGCCGCCTTCACTGCGGTGAGGTAAGTACTGGGGGTCATGCGGCCGAGATCCCGTGCGCGCCGCAACAGCGCCGCCAGGGACACCTGCCAATAGCGTTTGAGCTCGAAAAGTCGGGCCCAGTCCACCGAGGTGGGAAGCTGGTCGCGAATCTCAGTTGCGGGCATCAGGAAAGCGGCGGCGAAGGCGTGAGCTTGGTACTCGACCTCCTTGAGTCCCCAGATCTGCTCACCGTGAATCACGAGGTGCCCGAGTTCGTGTGCGCCGTCGAATCGAGATCGGGCACGATCGTCCTTATCAGCACCGAGTACGACCACCGGGTGGTCGGCAAACGGCAGCGAGAATGCATCGACGGCCGCCGTGCTAAGCGGGAGGCGGATGACGGTCACCCCATGTTGCTCCAGAAGGCCGACAATATCGCCGACCGGACCGACCGGAAGAGCCCAGGCATCCCTGGTGCGGGCTGCCGCCTCTTCGATTTCCGCTACCGACGCATCAAGCTGGAGATCGATTCTGGGAACGGCGCGGGCGTTGAGCAGACCTTGATCAGCCGCGTGCAGCGCCACGTCGTGGGCCACGTGGGCGACGGCACGGGCGTGCCTGCGTGCACTCACCGCCGTTCGGCGTAGTGAGCGGAAGAAGCCCTCGTGGGTGTCGACGAGCGGCCGGACCAGGAAGGGCTCGGGAACGTCGAGGGCCTCGGCGAGCCGAGCCAGCGTCGACGGACTCGGATGCGCGGCACCGCCCTCGAACTGGCTCACCGCCGCCGGCGAGACCTCGATGTCGCGCGCGAGCGCGGCCTGGGTGAGCCCAGCCAGATCGCGCGCGATCCGTAGGCGCCCACTCACCAGCTCCGACACGCGCAGCTCCTTCTCCTTGACAACCGGGTCCGCATCATCGCCCGGTGCGGCCCCACGCGAGCAACGACGACCGCTCGGCGCACCCAGTGCGCCGAACTGTTGCTCCACGTGCGTAGCTCTCCGCTCCGAAGTACATGTTCTGATATTAAGTGTATCCATGAGTTGCACGCGGTTCCAGATCCTCAGCCTCGACGGCGGCGGCCTGCGGGGGATGTTCGAGGCTGCAGTGCTGGCCCGGCTGGAGGAGGACCTGCAGCTGCGGATCGTCGACCACTTCGATCTCATTGCCGGCACCTCCACCGGAGGCATCATCGCCCTCGGGCTCGGGATGGGGCTGACGCCGCGGGAGATCGTCGAGTTCTACACCGAGCAGGGGCCCCGGATCTTCCGCAACCGCAGCAGGACCCGTGGTCTGCGCCGGCTCGTCCGGGCCAAGTACCCGGCCGAGCCGCTCCACGACGCGCTCGTCCAGGTCTTCGGCCAGCGCCGCTTCGGCGACAGCACGAAGCGGCTGATCATCCCCTCGTACAACCTGGGCGAGGACGACGTCTACCTGTTCCGCACCCCGCACCTGCCACACCTGACCCGTGACTGGCGCGAGCGGGCCGTCGATGTGGCAATGGCGACCGCCGCCGCCCCCACCTACCTGCCCGCCGTCCGACTCGATGGCATCCGCCTCGTGGACGGCGGCATGTGGGCCAACAACCCCGCGATGGTCGCGTTGACCGAGGCCGTC
>JAKDLE010000644.1 GCA_030453005.1 Pseudonocardia sp.
AGTTCCGGGCACTCGGTGGCGGTGACCGTGGCGATGGTGTCGAGGTGCTGGGCGGCGAGCGGGGGTATGGCGGCGGTGTTCACCGCGGTGGCCGGTGTCGCGGTGGCGATCCCGCCGAGCAGGGCGGCGATCAGCAGCAGCGGGAGCAGGGTGGCGACCAGGCCGCCGCCGGTGACGAGGATCGTGCGCACGCGGTCACTCGGGTGTGCGGGTGGGCAGGGTCGCGATCGGGGTGTGGGTGTTGAGGCTGCGGTAGCGCTCGTTGTGGACGCAGTCGGCGAACGGGCCCAGCGGGGTGAGCAGCTCGCGCAGGCAGGGGTCGAGGTGGTCGCGGATCCAGATCGACATCGCGGCGCCGGGTTCGGGAGCGAGCTCGGTCCAGGCCCGCCGCAGCGCTTCGAGGCGGAACACGGCCTCGGGGTGTTCCCACCACAGCGGGCACCAGGTCAGCTCCCCGCGCAGCGGGCGGGCGATCATCGAAGTGATCGTGTCGTGCACCCAGACGATCAGGGCGTCGGCGTCGAGCTCGTCGTCCCCGTCCTCGGGTGTCTCGCCGGCGGGTTCCGGGGCGGGTACGCCGTTGAGCAGCTCGTCGATCAGGTCGGTCTGGTGGGTCCGCCAGGCCTCCAGTGCCTGGACGCGGGCGCACAGTTCGGCGACGAGTCGCTCGGGGTCGGTCGTTTCGGAGGTGGTCATGGTCGGGCTCCTGTCGTTCGCGAGGCCGGGTAGCTGCGTACGGCCGGGTCCGGGCGGTTGATCGGGTTGTCGGGGCCCAGCGCGATGGCGGCGGCGCGGCGCAGTTCGGTGAGCGCGGTGTCGGCGTAGTCGTCGATGTCGGTGTGGTCGTGCTCGCGGTACCAGGGGTGCAGCCGGCCCAGCCCGACCCGGCGCCCGGTGGACAGCAGCACCGCCTGGTCGCGGGGGATCGCACGCAGCGCCGAGGGGGGCATCACGGGTTCGCGGGCCTGGGAGTACTGGCGGGAGTGACGGGCGCGGTCGACGCTGGTCGAGATGCGCTCGACGTAGTGGTCGCCGATCAGGCCGGACAGCTTCTGCAGGACGGCGTGGGCGTCGACGCCGGCGCCGACGAGCTTGATGGTGGCGGCGGACCACAGGGCCTGCATGCCCGGCGCGCCCCACACCCCGACGCCCTGCTGGTAGCTCTGCAGCATGGTGAGGACCTGGATCCCGCGGGAGCCGTAGTGACTGTAGAGCTGGGGCAGGGCGCGGATGGGGCAGATGTTCGCGGCCTCGTCGAGGACCGCGACGACCGGCGGTTCGAGGCGCCCGCCGGAGGCTTGGGCGAGGAGTTCGGCGATCTCCAGGATGCGGTCGACCAGAGCGGTGACGACCGGCGCGGCGGTGCCGGCGCCCTCCTTGGACAGCAGGTGGATCGTGGCGCGACCGCGGCGGGCGTCGGCGAGCAGGTCCCACAGGTCCAGCTCGACGGGCGCGGTCCACGGTGTGCTGCGCCAGGTGGCGGGCGGGGTGATCCACCGCATCAACCGCTCGCTGGTCAGCGCCTTGGTGGCGGTGCGGGCGGTCTGGAAGATGCCCTTGGTGGTGACGTCGGCGCCGGACAGGGTCGCTTCGAGATCGGCGGCCTCGGCCTGCGCGCCGGCGTTGTCGAGGGCGGCGATGGCGCCGCGGTTGCCGGGTTGCAGCCAGGCGAGGACATCGCGCATGGTGGCGTCGCTGATCGCGGCGGCGAGCAGGGTGGCGGTGAGGACCTGTTCGCCGGCGGCGTGGAAGAACGGGTCGCGTCGTTCGCCGCCGATGGTGCCGACGAAGTGCCCGGCGAGGCGGGCGGCCGCTTCGATACGTTCGGCGGGGTCGGCGTCGCGGATGCTGCGCAAAGGGTCCCACCACCAGGGCTGCTCGACGTGGGCGATGCGTTGCGGGTCGAACGTCCACACCGGCCCGGCGTTGGCGCGCAGCCCGGAGGTCAATGCCCACAGGTCGGCCTTGTTGGAGGTGGCGACGGCGAGGCCTGGTGCGGCGAGCACCGTGGGGACGGCGATCGCGCTGGTCTTGTTCGACCGCGGGCCCATGATGACCAGGGCGACGTCCTCCCAGGACATCCATACCTCCCGCCGGTCGATCGACAGCAGCCGCAGCCCGTGGCCGGACGGGCCGAGCTCGCCCGCGGTCGGTCGGAGCTGCCGGGCCCGTTTCGCCGCGGCTGGCCCGGTCAGGTCGCCCAGCTCGCGGGCCCGCAGCAGGGAGCGGCGCGGGTCGTCCGGCCTGGGCCGACCCGCGACCAGCATCGCGACGGCCACCGCACCGATCGTCTCGGCGACGACGACGGCGGACAGGACGGCGAGGAAGATCGGGGTGCTGGCGCCGGGCAGCAGGACGGCGGCGGGTCCTCCGCGGAGCAGGTCGATCAGCAGCGCGGGGTCGGGCGGCGGGGCGTCCCAGCTGTCGGTGCCCGCCAGCGCGGCGGCACCGGCGGCGACCCAGACGTCGCCGACGAGCACGGCTGCGCCGGCGATCGCCCCGAGCAGCAGCAACGGTGCGGCCGCCTCGCGCAGCAGCCCCGGGGTCACGGCGTGCTCCGGCGGAACGCGCGGTCGGTGTCGTGCAGCGCGACCTCGGTCGGGGTGAGGGTGAGCGCGACCGGCAACCCGACCCGCTGCCCGGACTTGATCAGGTACTTGCCGCGGCCGGGATGGATCCGTCCGGCGTGCCAGGTGGGCGGCGCCGCCCAGGAGGTGATCAACGCGGCCTC
>JAKDLE010000044.1 GCA_030453005.1 Pseudonocardia sp.
CAGAGGTGACGGCCCTCCTCCACGTTGACCTGGAACAGGTTGCGCAGGTCGTAGAGCGACGGGGCGGTCTCGCCGAGGCGGCGCTGCTGCTCCACCGACGCGGGCTCGGTGTCGCCCTGGATGACGATCAGGCGCTGCAGCTCGGAGCGGTACTCGCCGGGCACCTGCTGCCAGACCGGCTTGCCCTTCTGGTCACCGAAGGCGATCTTGCGGTCGTGGTTCCGCTCGGCGAGGAAGACACCCCAGCGGTACTCCTCCATCGCGACGTGCCCGAAGTGGGCCCAGCCCTCGCGGCCGACGTCGACGGCCGTGCGCAGGTACACGTCCTCGGTGGGGACGGCCGGGCCCATCGTCTTCCACCAGTTGAGGAAGTTGGGCTGCCAGCTCTCCAGCGCGCGCTGGAGCTTGCGGTCGCCCGCGAGGTCGACGTTGTTCGGGATCTTCTCGCTGTAGTCGATGCTCATACTCAGACTCGCCTCCGGTCGAACTCGGCCTTGCGTCCCGTGCCGTACTTGCGCAACGCACCCTCAGGGCCGGACGCGTTGGGTCGAACGAAGATCCAGTTCTGCCAGGCGGTCAACCGGGAGAAGATGCGGCTCTCCATCGTCTCCGGCCCGACGAAGCGGTGGTTGGCCTCCATGCCGGTCAGCGCGTCGGGGGACAGCGAGGCCCGCTCCTCCAGCATGATCCGGATCTCGTCGGACCAGTCGATGTCGTCGGGGGCGTCGGTGACCAACCCCAAATCCATCGCCTCGACCGCGGAGATCCGGCGGCCGGTCTCCTGGCGCAGCTTCGCGATGGTCTCGTCGTCGCCGTAGAAGCGCGAGCCGAGGCGGGTCAGGCCGTTGGACATCGGGAAGGCGCCGAAGTTGCTGTTCGACAGCATGATCTGCGCCTCGTCGCCCTGCTCGGCCCCATCGTCGTCCAGGGTGCCGTCGAGCATGTACTGCCGGTCGCACGCCAGCGCCAGCTCCAGCAGCGCGCCCGCGAAGCACGAGCCCGGCTCGATCAGCGCGATCAGGCTGCGCGAGGTGACGTCGAGGCGCTTGAGGGTGCGCTTGAAGTAGTGCCGGATCTCGTTGACCAGCCAGTCCGACCCGCTGTGCTCCTCGATGACCCGTTCGAACGCCAGCGCGTCCTCGACGTCGCCCTTCGTCCGGACGATCCAGGTGCCCAGCTCCAGCTCGTTGGCCCGCAGCCGCAGGATGAGGTCGTCGAGCTCGCGGGTCATCGCCAGTGGCCAGAAGTCGGCACCGAGCTCGTGCACCCGGTCGACGGTGTCGGGCACGTCACCCTCGGGCCCGTGCACGGTGATCTCCACCAGGCCGGCGTCGCGGTCGAACACGGCGCTGACGTGGCGGTAGCGGATTCCGTCGGCGTCCTCCTCGCGCTGCAGCGGGGGGAGGGTGATGCCGGTGGCGCCCACGGGGCGGTTCGAGCCCGCCGCCGCGGTGGCCGCCCGCTCGGCGACCGTGGAGTCCCACGCACGCTTGGGGATCACCTCGTCGACGAGCTTCCACTCCACGGCCTGCTTGCCCCGCGAACCCTCGGGTCGGGTGGCGAACACGTCGGCGCGGTCCTTGCGGACGCGGCGCTTGTCGATGACGCGGGTGAGTCCGCCGGTGCCGGGCAGCACGCCCAGCAGCGGCACCTCGGGCAGCGACACCGCTGAGGAGTTGTCGTCGACGAGCAGGATCTGCTCACAGGCCAGTGCCATCTCGTAGCCGCCGCCCGCCGCGGTGCCGTTGAGCGCCGCGATCCAGGTCTGGCCCGAGTGGGCCCCTGCGTCCTCGATGCCGTTGCGGGTCTCGTTGGTGAACTTACAGAAGTTCACCTTCCACGGGTGGCTCGACTGCGCGAGCATCCGGATGTTGGCGCCCGCACAGAAGTTCTTGTCCTTCGCGCTGGTCAGGACGACGGCGCGCACACCGGGGTGTTCGAACCGAAGGCGTTGGGTGACGTCGTAGAGCTCGATGTCGACGCCCAGGTCGTAGCTGTTCATCTTGAGCTCGTAGCCGGGCACGATCCCGCCGGTCTCGTCGATGTCGAGGCGCACGTAGGCGACGTCGCCCTCAACGTCGACCTTCCAGTGCCGGTAGGCGGCCGGATCGACGTCGAACGAGACGGCGGGGGTGCGGTCGGTGGTGGTGAGGTCGGCGGGCACCTCGGTGGTGGTCGTCATCGGCTCCTCCACGGGGTCGGCTCAAAGTCTACAGCAACACAGCGCAACAAGCCAAGTGTGTAGAACGTCGATCAGTCCGACCTGCTCCCGTGCAACGCCGTGAACCGCGTACCTCCGCAGGTCGCTGTCCGGTCGGGTCCGGCGTGACGGCCGAAGCTCAGGGCCACCCCCGCGAACCGCAGTAGCGTGCTCCGCGAATCGCAAGCCGTATGGACGCGGATTACAAGCTCGCAAGACGCGAACCGTAAGATCGAGGGTACGCTCGGGCTGTGTATCGACCACGACTACTCGCTGGTCCGCTGGAGGAAGCTCTGGCTGACACGCCCGTTGTGGTCGTCGCAGGGCCCCGGCAGGCCGGTAAGAGCACGCTCGCCGAGCGCGTCGTGACCGGGCGTGGCGGAACGTGGCTGAATCTCGACGACACGGTGAGCCTCGACGCGGCCAGATCCGATCCGGTGGGCTTCGTCAGCGGTCGTACCGGGTTGGTGGGAATCGACGAGGCCCAGCGAGCGCCGGAACTCCTTCTCGCCATCAAGGCGCAGGTCGACCGGGATCGACGGCCCGGTCGGTTCCTGCTCACGGGCTCGACCCGGCTGTTGGGCGCTCCGGGCCTGGCCGACTCCCTGGCGGGCCGCATGGAGTCGCTGATCCTCTGGCCGTTCACACAGGCGGAGCTGAACGCGCCGCCCGCCTCGGCCGACGTCGTCGACCGCGCGTTCTCCGACGAACTCGGCGGACTCCGTCCCGAGCCGGTCGCACGTTCGGGCGTCCTTGAACGCGCGGGTGCGGGCGGCTACCTCCCGGCCCTGGTCCGGACCGGTCGGCGCCGGGACGCCTGGTTCGACAGCTACGTGTCCGGCGTGATCGACCGTGAGGTACGGACGGTCGCGGACGTCACCTACCTCCGGGAGCTGCCGCGACTGCTCCGGCTCGTGGCGGCACGGACCGCGGGCGAACTGAACGTCGCCGACATCGCACGGGACCTCGGCCTGACGCGCCCGACCACGGACAGCTACCTCGCGCATCTCGAAGCGGTCTTCCTCGTCCAGACGGTGCCGGCGTGGTCGACCAACCTGACCTCCCGGGTCGTGCGACGGCCCAAGATCGGACTCGGCGACACGGGTCTGGCCGCCCGGATGCTCGGCGGCCGCGTGCGCACCGACGGACAGGTCGCAGGGCGACTGGTCGAGACGTTCGTGACCAACGAACTGCGCGCCCAGGCCGAGTGGTCACAGACCCGGCCTGAACTGTTCCACTACCGCGATCGTGACGGGACCGAGGTCGACCTCGTGCTCGAGTCGGGTGACGGTCGGGTCGTCGGGGTCGAGGTGAAGGCGGGCGCAACCGTGCGCGCGGAGGACCTGCGCGGGTTGCGACTGCTCGAGGAGCGGTTGGGCAGCGACTTCGCCTGTGGGATGGTGCTGTGCACTGCGCCGCAGCCCGTTCACCTCGGAGGTCGGCTGTGGACGCTGCCGATCTCGGCACTCTGGTCCGCCGGCTGACGCTGGCCTGGATACGTCACGCCGCGGCGGTCAGGCCTGTGCCTCCGCCACGTCCGACGGCGCACTGGGGGCGGGGACGACGGTGGTCGACGCCAGCTCGCGCAGGCGGTAGCGCTGGATCTTCCCGGTGGCGGTGCGCGGCAGCTCGCTGACCTCGACGACCGTCCGGGGCCGCTTGAACGACGCCAGCCCGGCCCGGCAGAACGCGATGATCTCCTCGGCATCCACGTGGGTACCCGGCGCCGGGACGAGGTAGGCCACCGGCTTGTCGAGACCGTCGGCGTCCGGGACGCCGATGACGACCGCCTCGGCGACGTCCGGGTGCTCCAGCAACCGGGTCTCGACCTCGGTGGGGCTGACCCAGATCCCGCCGACCTTGAGCACGTCGTCGGCGCGGCCCAGGCAGGTGTAGCTGCCGTCCGCGCCGCGAACGTACTGGTCGCCGGTGCGCATCCACTCGCCCTGGAACACCGTCCGGTTCACCTCGGTGCGACACCAGTACCCCGTGCAGACCGACTCACCCGAGACGTAGAGCATGCCCGGCTCGTCGGCGCCGGTGATCACGGTGCCGTCGGCCCGGCGCAGCTCCACCCGGTAGCCGGGCACGGGGAACCCGGAGCTGCCGGGCACGACGGCGCCGGAGGTGTTGGAGATGAAGATGTGCAGCGCCTCGGTGGAGCCGATGCCGTCGAGGATCTCGAAGCCGTACTGCTCGGCCACGCCGTGGAACATGCGCGCGGGCAGGGCCTCGCCCGCCGAGACGCCGTTGCGCACGGTCGCGAACGTCTCCCTCGGCAGGTCCGCGGCCATCAGCGGGCCCCAGAAGCTGGGGCCGCCGAAGAACAGGGTGACGCCGTGCTCGGCCGTCAGCTCACCGAACCGCGTCGGGTTGGGCCGGTTCGGCTCCAACACGGCGCTCGCGCCCACCGACAGCGGGAAGAACAGCGAGTTGCCGATGCCGTAGGCGAAGAACAGCTTGGCGGCCGAGAGGCAGACGTCGTCGGGCCCGACGCCCAGCACCGCGCTGCTGTAGGTCTCGCACACGAACCGGATGTCGACGTGGCGGTGCATCGCCCCCTTGGGGGTCCCCGTCGTGCCGGAGGTGTAGAGCCACAGGGCGGGCGACTCGTCCCAGGTGGCGTAGGGCCGCTCCGCGGCCCCGGAGGTCCGCAGCTCGGCCCAGGTGAGGCCGGTGACGCCGGGGACCTGCGGGGCGGTGTCGCCGGTGAGAACGAGATGGCGCAGGTCGGGTGCGTCGGCGGCGGCCGTGACGGCCGTGGCGTACTCGGTGCTGCCCAGCAGTACGCGGGCGCGGGAGTCGACCACGAGCTTCCTCAGCTCCGGACCGGTGAGCATCGTCGACGACGGGACGGCGACCGCCCCGACGTACATCGCGGCGAGGATGCCGGTGACCAGCTCCACGTCGTCGACCATGCACAGCAGCACGCGTTCCTCGGGGCGGACCCCGATGGCGACCAGTCCGGCGGCGACGCGCCGGACCTCCTCGGTGAGCTCGGAGTACGTGGTGGTGCCGCGGGGGTGTCTCAGCGCGATCCGGTCGCCGTCACCGGCGGTGACCCGGTGTTCGGTGAGGTACGCGGCGGCGTTGAACGGTTCCGTCATCGGGCGCTCCGTTGCGGGGTTCGGGTGGCATCGAACTCTACTGGTACACCGCCCGGCGTAACGGATGCGTAGACCTTCCCAAGACATGCGCACCCTGCTATGAACGGTGTGGTGCGCCGCACATGGGCGCTGACCGGAATCAGTTCGAGGGAGAGCACATGCAGACGCGCGGAGCGATCATCCGGCAGGCGCCGGGCAAGTACGAGGTCGTCGACCTCGAGGTGGACGACCCGCGGGCCAACGAGGTGCAGGTCAAGCTGACGGCGTCGGGTCTGTGCCACTCCGACGACCACATCGCCACCGGGGACATCCCCGTCGGCAGGTACCCGTTCGCGGGCGGCCACGAGGGCGCGGGCATCGTCACCAAGGCGGGCCTCAACAGCAAGGGGCTCAAGGAGGGCGACCACGTCGTCTTCTCCTTCCTGCCCGCCTGCGGGCACTGCCGCTGGTGCGCCTCGGGCATGCAGAACCTCTGCGACCTGGGCGCGGGCCTGCTCGCGGGTTCCCGCTGGGAGGACCCCACCGACTTCCGCCTGAAGCTGGCGGGCACCGACACCGCGGTGGGCCAGATGTGCGGGCTCTCCACCTTCTGCGAGACCACCACCGTGTCGGCCGACTCGGCCGTCAAGGTGCCCGACGACATCCCGCTCGACGTGGCCTGCCTCGTCGGCTGTGGCGTCGGCACCGGCTGGGGTTCCGCGGTGAACGCCGGCGGCGTGCAGCCGGGCCACACGACCATCGTCATGGGCGTCGGCGGCATCGGGATCAACGCGGTGCAGGGTGCGTCGCACGCGGGCGCGTCCAACGTGATCGCCGTCGACCCGGTGGCGTTCAAGCGCGAGAAGGCCCAGGAGCTCGGCGCCACCCACGCCGTCGAGTCGATGGAGGAGGCCACCGAGCTGGCCCAGCAGTTCACCAACGGCCAGGGTGCCGACCAGTGCATCATCACGGTCGGTGTGATCAAGCCGGAGTACGTCGGGCAGGCGATGGCCTCGATCCGCAAGGCGGGCACCGTCGTCGTCACGGCGCTGGGCAACATCGCCGACACCACGCCGCTGCCGGTGTCGCTGGCCGACGTCACGCTGTTCCAGAAGCGGATCCAGGGCGCGATGTTCGGCCAGTCCAACCCGAACTGGGACATCCTGCGCCAGCTGCAGCTCTACCGCGAGGGCGTCCTCAAGCTCGACGAGCTCGTGACGAAGACCTACACGCTCGACGAGATCCAGCAGGGCTACCAGGACATGCACGACGGCAAGATCATGCGCGGCGTCATCAAGTACAGCTGACCCCCGCCGCACGTTGCAGGAAGGCCACCTTCATGCAATCTCGTTGCGTGAAGGTGGCCTTCCTGCAATCAGGAGCGGGCCTCCCCAGCCCCGGCGCGCTCACTCGCCACCCCCGGCGAACGGCCCACTCGGCCAACGAGGTTGGTCGAGAGTGCCGTTCGCTCGTCTACCGGAGAGGAACACATGACCGACCCCACCCCGGTCGTCGGGTTGCGGCGCGAGCGTGAGGTGCTGACCGTCGCGCTGCTCACCGGGCGGCACGTCGTCATCGAGGGGCCACCCGGCACCGGGAAGTCGACGCTGCTGCGGTCCATCGCCGCCGACACCGGGCAGGAGGTCGTGTTCGTCGAGGGCAACGCCGAGCTGACGCCGGCGCGGCTCATCGGGTCGTTCGACCCGTCGCAGGTACTGGCGTCGGGGTACGGCGCGGAAGCGTTCCTCGACGGCCCGCTGCTCACCGCCATGCGCGGCGGCGGGCTGCTCTACCTGGAGGAGCTCAACCGCGTCCCCGAGGAGACGCTCAACGTCCTCATCACCATGCTGACCGAGGGCGAGATCGCCGTGCCGCGGCTCGGCACCGTGCACGCGGGCAAGGACTTCCGGCTGATCGCCGCCATGAACCCGTTCGACGCGGTGGGCACCGCCCGCGTCAGCCAGGCCATCGCCGACCGCATGTGCCGGGTGGTCCTCGGCTACCAGGACTCCGACGGGGAACGCGAGATCACGTCCTCGGTGAGCGGGCTGGCCGGGCGCTGGGTGGATCTGTCGGTGACGTTGACCCGTGCCACCCGCGAGCACCGCGACGTGCGCATGGGGTCCTCGGTGCGCGGGGCGATCGACCTGTCCCTCCTGCTCACCGGGTTGGCCGACCTGCGGGCCGAGGCGGCACCGTCGCGGGAGACGGCCCGCGACGCCGCCTACGCCGCCCTGTCGGGCCGCATCCGGATCGCCGACGGCGTCGACCGCACCGCGGAGTCGGTGATCGACGAGCTGTTGGAGGCGCACTGGCCCGCGTCGGACGAGCCCCCGGAGGACCTCGCCGAGCCTTCGGACGCCGAGGGAAAAGCCCAGGGCCCGGGTAGCTCCCCGGGCTTCCAGCCCCGCTCCCGCCCCGGTCGGGAGCAGGCCGGGCGCACGCAGGGCCGCCAGCAGCTCGCCGCGAACCACCCGGCCTTCGACGACGTGTCACCGGAGCTGGGTGAGCTCGACGTCGATGCGTTCGATGCGCTGGTCGCCGCGGACCCCGACGCCGCGGCGGCACTGCTCGCCGACCTGGCCGTGGCCACCGACGTAGCGCTGCGCGCCGCGGCCCGGCGGCTCGCGGGCCGGGTGTTCATCCGGCTCGGCCGGGTCGGGCCCGCGAAGGCGCGGGGCACCCGGCGGCTGGGGCCGTCGAGGGGTCTCGACGGCGACCTCGACCTCGACCGCACCCTCGACGGCTGGAATCCCGCCGCCTCGCGTCGGCCCGCCGCCGAGGACATCGTCACCCGCACCTGGACCGCGCACCGCCGCGCCGTGTGCCTGGTCGTCGACATCTCGGGCTCGATGCAGGGCCTCGCGGTGGCGCTGGCCGCGGTGGCCGCGGCCGGGGTGGTGGTGGCCAACGAGACCGGGCCGCCCCAGCTGCAGCCCTCCGTGCTGGCCTTCGGCGCGGGGGTGCGGGTGCTGCAGGCGCAGGGCGTGCGGCGCCCGCCCGAGGAGCTGCTCTCGGATCTCGTCGCCCTGCGCGGGCACGGCACCACCGACCTCGCAGGCGGGCTGCGTGAGGCGTCGCGCCAGCTCGCGGCCGCCGTGGCCGACGAACGGATGGTGGTGCTGCTCAGCGACTGCCTGCACACCGCGGGCGACGACCCGCTCACCGCACTCGGCGGTATCGACCGGCTGCACGTGCTCGTGCCGCTCGGCGGGGCGGAGGCGGAGGCGGCCGCGTTCCCACTGGCGGCCCGGGGCGGGGGTCGTGCACAGGTGGTGGCCCGGCTCGCGGACGTCGCCCCGGCCCTGACCCGCATCCTGGCCTGATCGTCGGTGCCGCGCCCATGCGCCGGTCGAGCTGTGTCGCGTATGTGTGCGCAGAGCGCTCTGCGCATACATACGCACCAGTCGGCTTGATCACTGTTCACCGCACGCCACCGTCGCGCCACCTGCGGCATCGTGCGGCGCACGGTGATCTCCGGGGGCCGCCGTGGCGTACGCGATAGGGTCGAGGCCGTGGGCACCATCGTCAGCTTTCACGCTCATCCCGACGACGAGTCGATCTCCGCAGCGGGCACGCTCGCGCGGGCCGCGGCCGCGGGCCACCGGGTCGTACTGGTCTTCGCCACCCGCGGTGAGCTGGGCGAACCCGTGCCGGGGGTGCTGATGCCGGGGGAGCAGCTGTCGGTGCGGCGCTCCGCGGAGTGCTACGTCTCGGCCGACGCGATCGGCGCGAAGCGCGTGGAGTTCCTGGGCTACACCGACTCCGGGATGATGGGCGAGCCGAGCAACGAGGTCCCGTTCTGCTTCTGGCAGGCGCGGGTCGAGCACGCGGCGAAGCGGCTCGCGGTGATCCTCGACGAGGAGGAGCCCGACGTCCTCACCGTCTACGACGACAACGGCGGCTACGGCCACCCCGACCACATCCAGGTGCACCGCGTGGGCAGGCGGGCCGCGGAGCTCTCCGCCGTGCCCGTGCTCGCCCAGGGCACGGTCAACCGCGATTGGATGCTGCGTGGGATGAAGGGCGTCACGGAGACCACCCAGGGTCCCGACGCCTGGAAGCCGCCCGAGGACCTCCCCGAGATCGGCAAGCCCGAGGCCGAGATCACGCATCGCGTCGACGCCGTCGACTTCGTGGAGCAGAAGAAGGCGTCGATGCGAGCCCACGCCAGCCAGATGGGGCCCGAGCACTTCATGCTGACGATGCCCGACCCGATGTTCGCCCTCGGCATGGGCACCGAGTTCTACATCGTCGACCCGCCGCCCAACCCCGCGTCGGTGCCGGAGCTGTTCGAGGAGATGTTCACCCCGCTCCGCTGACGCGGCTGCGGAGCCTGCTCAGCAGGGGCCTCCGCTCGACCAGGACCTCCGCGCCGCGATGGACCCGGCCGCGGCAGACCAGCTCCATCGTCGAGGCCACGGCCACGGTCTGGACGGCCAGCAGCAGCACGAGCACGAGCAGCTGCACGGCGCCCGCCTCCACCGGGGTGGCGCCGCCGAGGAGCATGCCGACGAACGCGCCCGGCAGGGTCACCAGCCCGACCGTACGAGTCTGGTCGGTCACCGGGATCAGCGCCGACGCCGCGGACGGCCGCGCGATCTCCATCGCGGCGTCGCGGGGGAGGAACCCCAGCGACAGCGCGGCCTCCACCTCGCCGCGGCGGGACTGCAGCTCGTCGAGGGCCCGCTGCCCGGCCAGCGCGCTGGCCGTCATGGTGCCGCCGATGAGGATGCCCGCCATCGGGATCACCGCGATGCCTTGCGGGGGGACGACCCCGGCCAGCACCAGCGCGCCCACCACCGGGACCGGGGCCGCCGCGATCGGCAGCGCCGCCCACCAGCCGCTGCGGCCCCCGGTCATCCGCCTCCCGGCCGTGCGTGCCGCGACCACCACCATCAGGGCGACGAACGCCGCGCTGAGGCCCAGCGAGCCGACGATGCCGCCGATGAGCAGCGAGACCACACCCAGTTGCAACGTCGCGCGCAGCCCGGCCGTCACCGTGGCGCGGGAGGTCCCCAACCGGGCCGCCCAGGCCACCGCCGCCCCCAGTAGGACGGCCACCGCCATCGCCACACCCAGCGCCGGGCCCATCACGATGTTCATCGCTCTCCCTCGTCCCCGTGGTGCTGCACCTCCTGCTGCATCGGAGGGCGCCGCCCACGCTCCGGCCCATGCCCCGGACGGCTTCGACAGCGGGTAGAGCTAAGCTCCCCCCGAGTGTTCCGACCACCGCAAGGCCAGTGCTCGAGGCCCAAGGAGAAGCCCCAGTGTCTGAGATGGTGCAGTGACTGCCGTCGCCCCGAAGCCGATCACGGCGCGCCCGTACCCGGCGCGCCGGTCCGGCAAGGGATCGATGTTCCTGAAAATGCTGGGGACGACGGACCCCAAGGACATCGCGATCCTGTACCTGGTCACCTGTA
>JAKDLE010000645.1 GCA_030453005.1 Pseudonocardia sp.
TGGCCGACCGGGGGCTCGTCAGCTCCGGGGACGGTGGCGGCGGCAGTGGCGGCAGTGGCGGAGGCAGTGGCAGTGGCGGTGGCGGTGGCGGAGGCAGCGGTGGCGGCCGCTCCAGCGGCGCGGACGACCCCGTCCAGGCGATCCAGCACACCACCGCGACGTTCCACGTCACCGATGTTAACCAGCAGAACATAGTCAACATCGACGACCGCGACACGATCATCAACGACTCGTTCAACTCCGACGACGACGTGACGATCATCGACGACTCGTTCAACTCCTCGGTCGAGAACGACGTCACCGCCATCCAGGACAACGACACCACCGTGATCAACGCCGAGGACTCGTTCAACTCCACGGTCGAGAACGACGTCGTCGCCATCCAGGACAACGACACCACGGTCAACGACAACGACGTGATCAACGACAACGACGTGGTCGAGATCGAGGACAACGACACCGAGATCAACGAGCCCGGGACCAACGAGCCCGACGGCGGCGGCCCGCCCAACGACGGCATCTCCACGGGCGACATCGTGGCCGAGGAGCCCGAACCGGAACCGGATTTCGAGACCGAGGTCGAACCGGTCGCGGACGCCGAGCCGGAGCCGATCGACGCAGCCGCCGTCTGACCGCGACCCGCCACCGGCGGTCGCGCACCACCTCGCGCGGACCGAAGGGACCTGCGATGAGCTCCACCGATCCGGTCGAGGCGGTCGACCTCGCGCTCACGGCGATCGCCCGGTACGGCCGCCCCGACCTCGACGAACGGCTGCGCCACGCCCGCACCCGGGTGCTCGACGGCCGCACCCGGGTGCTGGTCGTCGGCGAGTTCAAGCAGGGCAAGTCGATGCTGGTCAACGGCCTGGTCGGCGCCCCGGTGTGCCCCACGTTCGACGATATCGCCACGGCCGTGCCCACCGTGGTGCGGCACGCCGAGAAGGTGACGATCACGCTGGTCCGCGACACCGAGCGGGTGGAGATCCCGGCGGACGAGCTGGCCGACCACGTCTGCGAGCAGGGCAACCCGGGCAACCGGGCGGGCTGGAGCCACGTCGAGGTGGGGGTGCCGCGGCCGATCCTCGACGGGGGTCTGGAGATCGTCGACACCCCGGGGGTCGGCGGGCTGCAGTCGGTGCACGGCGCGGCGACGATGTCGGCGCTCCCCTCCGCGGACGCCGTGCTGCTCGTGTCCGACACCTCCCAGGAGTACACGGCCCCGGAGATGGAGTTCCTACGCCACGCCGCGTCGGTCTGCCCGACCGTGGCCTGCGTACTGACGAAGAACGACCTGTACCCGGAGTGGGAGCGCATCGTCGAGCTCAACCGCGGCCATCTCGCCGCGGCGGGCGTCTCCGCGGAGATCTTCCCGGTGTCCTCGACGCTGCGCTGGCACGCGGTACTCCACAGCGACACCGACGCCAACACGGAGTCCGGGTTCCCGGCACTGGTCGGCTACCTGCGCAGGCGGGTGCTGGGGCAGGCCGACCGGATCGCGCGGCGCGGCGTCATCCACGACGTCGTCGCCGTGACCGACCAGGTCGCCGGATCGCTTCGGGCCGAGCTGCTCGCCCAGCAGAACCCGGAGTCCGCGGCCGAGCTGCTGCGCGGCCTGACCGCGGCGCAGGCGCAGGCCACCGCGCTCAAGGAACGCTCGGCCCGGTGGCAGCAGACGCTCAACGACGGCGTCGCCGACCTCAACGCCGACATCGACTACGACCTGCGCGACCGGATGCGCGAGATCAGCCGTCTCGCCGAGGACGAGCTCCTCGCGGCGGGCGACCCGACGAAGGTGTGGGAGCAGTTCTCCGGGTGGGTGCAGCAGGAGGTGGCAGGGGCGGCGGCCGCGAACTTCGTCTGGGCCACCCAGCGCGCCCGCTACCTCGCCCAGCAGGTCGCCGAGCACTTCTCGACCGACCGCGACCAGCTCCTGCCCGCGCTGCGCAACGACCCGTCCGACGCCCTGGCCTCGGTGCGGCGGATGGTCGCGCCGTCGGACGAGGCGTGGGGCCTCGGCAACAAGGCGCTGACCGGCATGAAGGGCGGCTACATGGGCATGTTGATGTTCGGCATGCTCGGCACGTTCCTCGGGTTCGCGCTGATCAACCCGGTCGGCATCGCCGCGGGCATCGTGATGGGCGGCAAGACCATCGGCGACGAGCGCAAACGCCTGATCACCAAGCGGCAGAACGAGGCGAAGACCGCGGCCCGCCGCTACGTCGACGACGTCACCTTCCAGGTCGGCAAGGACTCCCGCGACCGGTTGCGCGCCGTGCAGCGCGACCTGCGCAACCACTTCACCGAGCAGGCCGAGCAGCTCAAACGCACGCTGGCCGAGTCGCAGCAGGCCGCCGAGCGCGCCGTCAAGGCGTCGCAGGGCGAGCGGGACGCGCGCAAGGCGGAGATCCCGGCCGAGCTGGAGGCGCGGGCGGTCGTGCGCCGCCAGGTCCGGGCCCTGCTCCCCCGGGCCGCGCCGGCCGCGAAAGCCGCGGTGCCCGCATGAGCAACCTGCTCTCCGCCACGCGCCGCGTGCTGCTGCTCGCGATCGACACCCACCGCGACGACCCCCGCACGGCGCAGTGGCTGCAGGCCCAGCTCGCCCGCCTCGACGAGCCGCTGCGCGTGGCGATCGCTGGGAAGGTCAAGGCGGGCAAGTCGACGCTGCTCAACGCGCTGGTCGGCGAGCAGGTGGCACCCACCGACGCCGGGGAGTGCA
>JAKDLE010000045.1 GCA_030453005.1 Pseudonocardia sp.
CAGGCCTCGCGGCTGGTGAGCTCGGGGCGGGCGTCGCGGAAGCGGCGCCGCAGCTCCGGCCACGCGCGGCCGACGTCGCGCAGCTGCCGCACCGACGTCGCCATCATCGCCTTGAACAGCGCGGGGTCGCGGCGGCGGAACGTGACGCCCCGGCCGTCGGGAGTGGAGACGGTGGCGGAGTCGAGCCGGGAGAGCACGAACCACTGCGCCTGGCGCGACGGCACGTTGCGCTGCGGCACCACCTGGTGGGCGGGGTCGGCGGGGCGCAGGTTGTGCAGCACGCTGCGCGCCAGCCCCTTGGCGATGGCGAGCTTGCGCGTCGGCGGGCCGGGGAAGACCTGCGCGGCGAGCGCGTCGAGCTCGGAGGGCGGTACCTGCGTGGCCGAGTCGAGCGGACGCCCGTCGTCGTACTCGGCGCGCGTGGCCCGGATCTCCCCGAGCACGACCGGCAGCTTCGGGAACAACGCTGAAGGCCCGGCGAGGAAGTCGCGCAGGGCCATCTCCTGCAGCGCCATCGCCGAGTACTCCATCAGCATCAGGTGCCGCAGCGACCGCTTGACGGTGTCGAGCAGCAGCGCGCGCGGGCTCTCCGGCCCGTGCAGAGCGGCCGCGACGAACCGGTTGCGGTAGTGGAAGTACGCCTGCCAGTCGCTCGTGTCGTCCTTCTCCAGGAAGGACATGTGCCAGATCGCGATGCCCGGCACGGTCGCGGTGCGGTAGCCCTTCGACCGCGCGCGCAGGCCGTACTCGGCGTCGTCCCACTTGATGAACAGCGGCAGCGGCAGGCCCAGGTCCTCGGCGACGGCGCGCGGGATCAGGCACATCCACCAGGCGTTGTAGTCGACGTCGGTGCGCCGGTGCAGCCACGGCGTCTGACGCAACGTGCGTTCGGCGAGGTCGTGGTGCGGCTCGGTGCCCGGGGCGTTGCGCCACAGGAACGTGTTGCGGTCGACGACCTCGCCCATGGTGGAGAGCTGCGAGCGGGACTGCAGCGAGAGCATCTGCCCACCGACGAGCATCGGCTCGCGCGAGTAGCGGGAGAACGCGACGGCGCGCAGCACCGAGTCGGGTTCGAGCAGGATGTCGTCGTCCATGAACAGGATCTGCTCACAGTCGCTGTTCTCCAATGCCTCGTACATCACCCGTGCGTAACCGCCGGAGCCGCCGAGGTTGGGCTGGTCGATAATCCGCAGACGGTCGCCGAGCCGGGCCGCCGCGTCGGCGAAACCGGGCTCGTCGCGCACCTTCTTCGTGCCCTGGTCGGGGATGACGACCGCGACCACCGAGTCGAGGACGGCGGGGTCCTCCCCGATGGCGGTGAGGGTGGCGACGCAGTCGGCGGGCCGGTTGAACGTGGGCATCCCGATCGTGACGGCCGCGCGCACCGTCGACTCCTCCGCGGCGTACCAGCCACCCGAGGACAGCGTCAGCTCACCGGAGTCGGTGGTGAGGTCGAACCAGTACCAGCCGCCGTCCTCGAAGGGGCGCAGGTCGAGCGGCATGTCCAGGTCGAGGTGACCATCCACCACCTCACCGCCGACGAAGATCTGCGCCCCGTCGGCCTTCGTGCGGTAGACGTCGACGCGGCCGCTGCCCGACAGCGTCAGCCGCAGGTGCACCTCGGTGAGCGCGGACCAGTGCCGCCAGTAGCCCGCCGCGAACGCGTTGAAGTACGCGCCGAAGGACACCTCGCTCTGTTCGGGCACCAGCGCGGAGGTCCGCGACGTCACCCGCAGCCTGCGTGCCGTGGCCGCCGTGCCGATGAGGCTGACCTCGCGCAGCGGCGCGGCGCCGGGCAGCGGCGGCGGGGTGTTGAGCCGGATCCCGGTGCGCTCGTCGAGGTAGAGGGCGCGGACGCTCATCGGGTCGCCGGTGCGCGGCAGGATCACCCGCTGCAGCAGGCCCCCGGGCGTCGTCGCGTCCGACGGCGCGGAGGTGGGAGACGTGGCGGCGGTGGTCGTCGCAGCGTTGGTTGTCAAGAGGGAGAGTCCTCGCGTGGTCGGGGGCGTGCGCGCAGTGCCACCGAGGGTAGCGGCGCGAGCAGGCCCACCCGGCAGGGCGGTTGCCGTCACCCCCGCCGAGAGCCGCGGCGCTTCGTCGGGAATGACGGACCGGCACCGTACCTGACCTTCGGCCCGCGAGTTTGAGTAGAGATCCGCACGAGAATCTCCCGACCGACGAAGTCACGCAGCATGTCCCGCGCGCGGTAGACATCCACGTCGAAGAGCCGCTGCACCGTGGCGCTGTTGATCGTTTCGTACTCCCGGACGTGTCCGACGACCTTACGGTCCACGTCGGCGACGGGGGCCCGGTGGTACGCCACGGCTGGACCGAGGGCGACCAGCGGCGCGCTGCGAAGCCGGTAGTTGGGGTGCCTGCGGGCGGCGGTGCCGGCCGTGGGTTCGAGCAACTGGGCCTCACCCGATGCGAGTCGACGCAGGACGGCCTCGGTCGCCGGCTCAGACCGTTGCACCACGGGTGCGACATCCCGGGCTGTCAGGCTCTTGCGGCTGCATAGCAGCATCACGATGAGCAGCGCATCTGTGTCGTTGCGCTCGGCCTCCGGCAGCTCGGCGACGAACCGCGTCACCCGCACGTTCGGCGGGCCTCCGGCCAGTGACACCACTGTCGCAGGATCGTGACTCTCGAACTCCACGGTCACGGTCGGCGTGGTGCGGCCTGTCCGCGCCATCTCTCGGAACATCCGGTCGACGCCTTGGCCGAGCTCCTCGGCAAGCTCCAGTGCCCGACAGGCGCCAGCCAGCAGGGGGAAGCGCGGACGCGACGGGGCGGTGAGGATGTTGTCCGGCGTGATACCTGCGACCAACGGCCCGGGCGAGCGAACGGTCAACGACTCAGGCGAGTGCTCGACCTGCACAGGGCGTCGCTCACGGTAGTCACCGTGCAGCAGGGCATTGGCGATCGCCTCGCGCACGGCGACCAACGGGAAATCCTCGATCTGTAGCTGCTGACCCGACGATGTCGTGACCGGCGTCGTCCGAACTCGCGCCGCGATCGCCTCCATCGCCTCGGAGTAAGCGGTGATCATCGGGGTTCTCCAGCGACGGGCGACGACGGCCTCACCACCCGGGGTCTCCCGGTACTGGTATGCCAGGATCGTGTCAGCGAGGAAGTCCACCGAGCGGCACACCAGGATGCAGCCGGCTCGCGTCAGCCCGCCGTCCTGGTGTAGGAGCCGAAGACCGCTGAGGACATCGCGATCGGACCCCCGGCTCAGCGATCGGCGGGACTCGTCCTGTGCGTTGCGCAGTAGCGCCCGGAGCCGTAGCAAAGCCTCCGGGTCGGCGTCCTCGATGGCGACTCCGCTGGCCTGGGAGGTCCAGTCAGCACCGCGGCGCTCGTCGTCCAGCCTGCTGACGTCGGCGGGTCGCATGGGCAGGCACTCGTCGTTCCAGCGGCGGGTGGTGAGCCCTTTGCGCGTCGAGTGGACGTCCAGCCCTTCTGGAACGTGCACCAGGAGAAGCCGAGCGTCCAGCATGAACAACTCCTCGACCGTCACGATGATCGAGGGATCGGTGAGCGCATGAATACGCGATCGCAGCTCCGCCGCATCCAGCTTGCTGCCGACGAAGGCGATCGCTCCGGTGCCCGAATCCGCGATACCGACGACGATCACACCGCCAGTTGCGTTGGCGAAGCAGACGCAGCCTCTGCGAGGTCCTGGTAGGCCTACTTGGCCGTTGGCTTGTCGGTCTTGAAGTCGAGCCGCTGCGCTTCCAGGCTTGCAGCCGAGCGCGAACCTCTCGCGATCACTCCTTTGGCGAAACCGACAGAGTGTCAGTGTCGCCAAAGCAGTGTCAAACACTCAGCACTCAGTCCTCGGCGCTCGCTGTGCCCGCCAGCGGGCGGCCTTCGGTGAAGTGCGGGGCAATGCGGTTGTCGAACATCGTGAGCGCCGAGCCGATCGCCATGTGCATGTCGAGGTACTTGTAGGTGCCCAGGCGCCCGCCGAACACCACGTTGGCGTTCGCGGTCTCGGCTGCCGCCAACTCGCGGTAGCGGGCGAGCTTGGCGCGGTCCTCGGGGGTGTTGACCGGGTAGTACGGCTCGTCGCCGGGCTCGGCGAAGCGCGAGTACTCGCGCACGATGACCGTCTTGTCTCCCGTGTAGTCGCGCTCCGGGTGGAAGTGCCGGAACTCCAGGATGCGCGTGTAGGGCACGTCCTCGTCGTTGTAGTTGATGACGGGAGCGCCTTGAAAATCACCGCAGTCGCTCAGAACTTCCTGCTCGAAGTCGAGCGTGCGCCACGACAGGGCGCCCTCGGAGTCGCCGAAGTAGCGGTCCAGCGGGCCGGTGTAGACCGTCGGCGTACCCGCGGGGATGTCGCCGCGGACGTCGAAGTAGTCGACCCCGGTGCGCACTTCGATTCCTCGGTGGTCGGCCATCTTCTCCAGCCACGCGGTGTAGCCGTCGACGGGCAGTCCCTCGTAGGTGTCGTTGAAGTACCGGTTGTCGAACGTGTAGCGCACCGGCAGCCTGCTGATGATCGACGCGTCGAGCTTGCGCGGGTCGGTCTGCCACTGCTTCGCGGTGTAGCCCTTGACGAAGGCCTCGTAGAGCGGGCGCCCGACCAGCGAGATGCCCTTCTCCTCCAGGTTCGCCGCGTCCCGGGTGTCGATCTCCCCCGCCTGCTCGGCGATCAGCGCCCGGGCCTCGGTGGGGGTGTGCGAGCGGCCGAAGAACTGGTTGATCAGCGCCAGGTTCATCGGGAACGCGTAGACCTGGTCGGCCACCTTCGCGAAGACCCGGTGCTGGTAGCCGGTGAACGCGGTGAAGCGGTTGCAGTACTCCCACACGCGCTCGTTGGACGTGTGGAACAGGTGTGCCCCGTAGCGGTGGATCTCGATGCCCGTCTCCGGCTCGCGCTCGGAGTAGGCGTTGCCGCCGATGTGCGGGCGCCGCTCCAGGACCAGCACGCGCTTGCCCAGCTCGGTGGCCGCCCTCTCGGCGATGGTCAGCCCGAAGAATCCCGAACCGACGACGACGAGGTCGTACTCCGCGTAGCTCACGGGTATCGAGGGTAGCGGCCACCGTCGGGTGTCCGACGGCGGCCGGTAGCGTGGCCGGGTGGAGCAGCAGAGGACCTACGAGACGCCGGGCGTCGTGATCGGCAACCACACCCAGAAGTACACGGCGCGCAACCCGGCGATCCGCTGGCTCACCGAGCGCTGGGTCGCCAACCTGGAGGCCCAGCTCGACCGGGTCCGCGCGGAGCCCGGGATGGGCGCGGGCCGGGCGTTGGAGGTCGGCTGCGGGGAGGGCGTCATCGCCGACAAGCTGGCGCACCGCTGGCCCGACGTCGTCGCCGTCGACCTGCCCGATTCGGGACTGAGACGCGACTGGCTGACCTACGACCGGCCACACTTCCTGCACGCGAACGCCGACGACCTGCCCTTCCGCGACGACGAGTTCGAGGTGGTCGTCTCGGTCGAGGTGCTGGAGCACCTGGAGAACCCCGAGCGCGGCCTGGCCGAGATCGCACGCGTCGGCAGCAGGCACCTGGTGCTCTCGGTGCCGCGCGAGCCCATCTTCCGCAGCTGCAACCTGGTGGCCGGGCGCTACGTCAAAGACCTCGGCAACACCCCGGGCCACCTCAACCACTGGTCCACCCGCGCATTCGTCGACTTCGTCGCAGGCGTGGCCGACGTGCGCGCCGTCACGACCCCGTTCCCGTGGACGACGGTCTGGGCGACGCTGCGCTGACCCGTCGCCGAGCGATCAGCGCGGGCAGGCACCACACGATGTCGCCCACGGTGAACATCAGCCGCGACAGCACCGCGATGACGGTGGCCTGCGGAGCCGACAGCACGCTCGCCAGCAGCAGGATCAGGGCCGCGTCCCGCACCCCGGCACCGGCCGGGGCGATCACGACGAGGAAGCCGAGCACCCAGGCCGCGGCGAACGCCCCGGTTGCGACCAGCAGCAGCCGCGCGGACGGGGTCGCCCCCAGCGCCGACGCGAGCACCGCGACGTGCAGCCCGTAGAACAGCCACGACAGCAGCGCCCAGGCCGCCGCGCGCAGGACGCCGGAGGTCGACAGCGGGCGTGGCATCGGCGGCCGCCGGGCCAGCCGCAGGGCCGTCGCGATGATCCGGTTGAGCACCGGCGGCGCCGCGAGGGCGAGCGCCACCGGCAGCACGAGCAGCGTCCACCAGTACCGCGCCAGCGCGTCGGCGGCGAGGAACGGCAGCAGCGGCACCGCGATCACCAGCCCGGTGCCCACGACGACGATGAGGAACACCGCCACCGCGGTGCCCGAGGAGCGGGGCGGCACCCGATAGTCGCGCCCCAGCTCCATCTGCGCGACGACGGGCCACAGCGAGCCGGGCAGGTACTTGCCGAGCTGACCGAGGAAGAAGATCCGCATCGCGCCCGCAAGGGGCAGCGGCGAGCCGAGGTCGGCCAGCAGGGCGCGCCAGCACAGGAACGTGCCGAGGATGCCCGCGAACACCGCGGCGGTGGCGCCGAGCACCGGGGCGGGCGACAACCGGCCCAGCAGCGGCGCCACCTCCTGCCAGCGGCTCGCCAGCACCCAGCTCACCGCGGCCACGAAGACGACCACGACGAGGACGCGGACCGCCACCCGCCACCGGTTCACGTCAGGAGTCGGCGCGGGACCGCACGATGAGGTCGGCCAGCAGCCCCACCGCCGCGATGATCAGACCGGTGACGAACAGCAGCGTGGCGTTGGTGGTGATCCGCAGGTCGTGGCGGAACAGGTCGGTGGTGCCCTTGACGAGACCCGCGGTCAGCAGGAACAGCGCCAGCGGCATCAGCACCTTGAGCGGGTTGAAGTACATGACCATCCGCAGCACCTGGAGGATGTAGCGGTAGGCGTCGCGCACGAAGTGGAACTTCGAGGTGCCCGCCCGCTTGCCGTAGTCGATCGGCAGGTAGTCGATCGGGTGCTGGTTGGACAGGAACGACAGCGTCAGCGTGGTGACACACGAGAAGCCGGGCGGAAGCAGCCGCAGGTAGGGCAGCGACACCTCGCGCCGGAAGGCCCGCAGCCCGGAGTTGAGGTCCGGGATCCTCGTGCCCGCCAGGAACTCCGCGGTGCGCCGGATCGCCCACTTGGCGGGCACCCGCAGGAACTTGTGGGTGCCCTGCTCGCTGGTGCGGGCGCCGACGACCTGGTCGACGTCGGGGTTGTCGTGCAGGTACCGCACGAACTCCGGGATCCGCTCGTTGGGGTAGGTCATGTCGGCGTCGGTCCAGACGACCACGCGCCCCGCCGCCTCCGCGGTGCCGATCCGGCGTGCGGTGCCCGAGCCGCCGTTGCGGCGGAAGGGCATCAGGCGCATGTGCGGGAACCGCGGCAGCGCGTCCTGCAGCACCGCGAGCGTGCCGTCGGTGGACTTGTCGTCGATCACCAGCAGTTCGTAGCTCAGTGAGCTGTTGTCCAGCGCCTTGCTGATCCGGTCGAGCTCGTCGAGCACGTGGTCCTGCTCGTTGTAGCAGGGCAGCACCACGGTGACGTCGACCTGCCCGTGCTCCTCGCGGTCGACGGCCGGACGGCCCGCGCTGTCGGCCACGACCGTCGCGTGGCGGAGGTTCGCCTGCTGCTGGGTGGTCGTCGGCTGCTGGGATGTCGCCTGCTGCTGGGGTGTCATGGCCTCGTCGAGTCCGCATCGGAGGGTCCGGACTCGCCGGAGACCGGACAACCCTAACCCGACGACGTCGAGCGACGTCTGCGCAGCCCGGCCGCGCCGAGCACCACGAGCAGCGCCGCCGCCGTGACGACCGAGGTCCACGCGCCGACCGTCAGGGCCGTCGATCCGTAGTTCCAGGTCACCGTGTGCCTGCCCGCGGGCACCGCGACGGCGACGACGCCGTGGTCGGCGGCCAACACCTCGGCGGGGCGGCCGTCGACCCGGACCCGCCAGCCGGTCTGCAGGGCGTCGGCCACGACGAGGTAGCCCCCGCCCGCCGCGTCGACCGCCACGGTGATCTCGTCGAACCCGTCGGTCACCACGTCGACGTCCGCGGGGCCCGGGTCGTCGACGGGGGCCGGGGCGTCGAGGACGACCTGGTCGGGGTCGAGCCTCCCGCTCGCGACCAACCGCACCCGGCGCCGCGGGTCGGGCTCGACGACGGCGTCGGTCGCCCAGCGGATGCGGGGCAGCGCGGTCTCGCGCTCGTAGACCACCGAGCTGCCCGCGTGGACCAGCCGCAGCCCGTCGTCGGCGGCCGTCACCGTCGAGACCACCGGCACCCCGTCGGTGCCCGACACCACGACCGCACCGTGCCCGCGCACCGTCAGCTCCGCGGTGGCCGCCCCGGTGGTCTCGACGACGGGGATGGTGAACGGTCGACCCGCCCGCATGCCCACGTCGATCCGGGAGCCGCGGCCCACCACCGTGCCGTCGGCGTCACGCAGGACGATCTCCACCCGCAGCAGGTCCGACGGCGCGCCCGGGGGGACGCTGCGCAGCGGGGCCCGCGGTGTCACGGCCACGGCTCGCAGCGTGTCGCCGGGGTCGAGCGGGACCGTCACCGGCGAGTCCGGGACCAGGCGCACCGTCGAGCCGTCGCCGGTGGCGGTGTTCCGCTCGCCGAACACGCGTTGCGCGGGCGAGGCGACGAAGTACCGGATGCCGGTCCGGTCGAGCACCGGGCTCGTCGCCACCAGGGGATCCGCGCCGAGCACCGGCAGCGTCGGCGGGTCGCCGAACTGGTCGCCCGGCAGTGCCTCGATGAGGTCGGCGAACCGCCCGTTGACGAAGATGTGGCCGTTCAGCGACCGCAGCCGCCGCGGCGCGTCGGCGCCGACCGCCATGCCGCCCAGGGTGTGGGCGTACCGCTCGTGCCCCAGCTCGTCCGCCAGGAACCGCTGCACGTCGGTGACGGGGTAGAAGGTGCTCCGGTCGCTGCGCGGCCAGTACTCGCGCACCAGGCCCAGCGCCTGCACGGTGATCAGCACCGGCAGCAGCGCCGCGACCCCGACCCGCAGGGCGGGCCCGCCGCTCCCCCAGCGCAGCAGCGCCGCCACGGCCAGGCTCAGCACGACGAGGAGGACGGCGACGAGCACCTCGCGGTCGAACAGCGCGACCGCGTCGGCGGCCCGAGCGACCTCGCGGGCACCCCACCAGACCCACACGCCCGTCGCCGCGGCCGCGGTCCAGACCAGTGCGCCGTACACCCGGCCGCCCGTCGGAGCCTGCGCAGCCGGAGTCCGGGCCCGTCCCCGGACCACCACCTCCCAGCCGGTGGCCGCGAGCACCGCGACACCGAATCCGAGCACGCTGCGGACCCGGCCGACGTAGTTGTCGGAGAACAACACCGGCAGCTGCTGCGCCGCGGCGAGCAGCGGCCCGCCGCCGTAAGCCAGCACGGTCGTGAGCACCGTCGCGACCACCAGGAACGCCCACGTCGACCGCGGCAGCAGCCCGCGGCCGCGCACCGGGGACGCCACCGCCACCAGCATCAGCACCAGCGCCGCCGCGCCGACGTAGGACAGCGCCTCCACCAGGTTCGTCTCCAGGAGGAACTCCGGCGACTGTTCCGGGTTCACGGTGCCCAGCGCCCGCGGGGCCACCGCGGTGATCAGCGCCTCGTACGGCAGGTGGTCCTGCGGGGTCTGTGCGCGCCCGGCCACCAGCGCCGCCGAGAGCGTCGCCGCGAACGGCAGCAGCTGCACCGCCGTCAACAGCGCGCCCGCGACGACCCCGGCGCCTGCCGCGACGAGTACCCGCAGGTCGGTGCCCCATCGACCGGCGCGGTGCTGGGCCACCACCCGGACCAGCAGGTAAAGCCCGGCGAAGAACAGCGTGTAGCCGGTGACGGCGGGGAACCCGCCGACGAGCATCGCCGCGACCGCGACCGCCAGCAACACCCCGTCGACGGCACGCCCGCGCTGCACGAGGCGCTCCACCGCCCAGAACACGAACCCGATGACGGCGGCGGTGCGCGTCTGCGGCCAGTTCGTCCACGCGATCATGAACCCGCTGCTCGCGAACACCAGCCCGCCCACCAGCGCGGCCGGACGGCCCAGCCCCACCCGGCGGGCGAACAGGAACACCCCGCCGACCGAGGCGGCGATCTCCAGCAGCTTCACGTAGCCGGGCGCGAGCCAGCCGGGCAGCACGTAGAACGGCACCGTGAGCGGGGAGGCGACCGCGAAGTTCGGCGTGGCCCCCAGCGGCACGCCCCCCAGGATGTAGGGGTTCCAGGCCGCGATCTCACCGTCACGCAGCGCGTCGGCGAACAGCAGCGTGTTCGGGATGAACGTGTCGATCGTGTCGTTGATGTAGGTGTTGTCGACGCCGCCCGCCAGCCCCGCGTCGCGGTAGGGGCTGGACTGCACCAGCAGGTCGGTGCCTGCGAACACCCCCAGCCCGACCAGCGGCCCGCCGATCCCGATCAGCGTGAACAACGCGATGGCCAGCAGCACGGCGGCGACCATCGGGCGGCCTGGCCCGGACGCGGTTCGGGACGTGGCGGCGTCGTCGGTCGTCACACAGCCCCTCTCCCCCGGTCGGCCCCGCGGACGCAGGGTAGCCGCGCCCGGCGTGAGCGCCGTCGCCCACCGACGGACCGGCGGCGACCCGGTCGGGCTCGTACTGTCGTGGATGTGCGTTCGGCGGCGGCGGTCCGGTGAGCGCCCTCGCCGCGCCGTCGAGGGCCCGCTGATGGTCGGGTGGCTCGACGCGACGCCTGCGATCCTCGCCGCCGT
>JAKDLE010000646.1 GCA_030453005.1 Pseudonocardia sp.
AACGCACGGATCCCGTCGAGTTCCGCGACGACCAGCGGCCCGAGGTGAAACGACAGCCGCCACCGGTGCTCGCAGTTGCTGCGGACCTCGTCGCGGATCCGCAACGCGCGGCTCGGCGCCTCGAGCTCGACATCGCGTCGGTGCACCACGGGTCGCCCCCTGGTCCCGTAGCCGTCGTGCTCGGCGCGCCAGCGCGAGATCCCTGTGGAGTCCGACTCGGCCAGCACGACCCGGGTGCGGGCTTGCCGGGTCCACAGGAAGGGCCCTCCGGACGTCGACTGGTCACGGCCGTCGAGCTCCAGGGTCGAGTGCGCCCTGGTCGAGCGGAAGTAGGACCGCCACCGCGGCTCGCCGTGGTAGCAGTAGGTTCCCGGGTCGGCGATGACGTCGACGCCGTCGTGGCGCACCTCCAGCGAGAGTGCGTCGGCGTGGGCGTGGGCCGCGATCGACAGGAACCCGTGCGGGCCGCCGTCACAGCGGCACCACACCTCCCCCGAGCCGGCATCCGCCGGAGTACGGAGGATGGTGAGCCCGGCGTCGGCGAGGTGGTGTGGGCGCCGGGGGGGACGATCGGCCGGCATCGGCCGGGGCCGGACCAGCGAGGTGAGCAGCGGCGTCCGGACGTCGGTGACGTCCACGGCCGGCCACCACGACGCAGATCCGAACAGCGCCTCGCCGGTGGCCAGCAGGGACGCCCACCGGTCGGTGTCGTCGTCGTCGAGCACCAGCCCGCGCCCGTCATCGGCGTCCCCTTGGCGTGGGGGTTGCAGCCGGACGTCGACGACGGCGGCGAGCGCGTCGCACATCCGGGTCAGCGTCCGCCAGGTCGTGTCGGGCACCGGCAGGCCCGCGGCGTCGGCCTCGATGGCCGCGGCGAGCCCCAGCTCCAGGACGAGGCCGTGGTACTCCGTGGCGAGCTCGCGGTTGAGTCCCGACGGGAACGTGTTGCGGTCGAGCTGGTCGTCGAGCGACCGCAGCGCCTCGCGGGCCCACAGCTGAGACTCCGGGAACCACGGGAACGCGCACGCGGCGACGAGCTGACCGGCCAGCTCGGCGATGACGTGGTTGTTGGCCGAGCTGCCCCGGCTCGGGAACGCCGCGAGCCAGCGCTGGTGGAACCGGATCTGGTGCAGGGACTCGGGGTTGTCCTCGAACAGGCCCGGCGCGCCCGGCCAGCCGTCGAGCAGGCGACGGACCCACACCCACGACAGCAGCCGGGTGCCGATCTCGATGCCGCTGACCCAGTGCACGCCGCGCATCGGCGGGTTCGCGGCCCACCACGACTTGAGGTGGCAGGCCACGCGGTAGGCGTAGCGATCGTCACCGGTGCCGGCGTAGGCGGCGGCGAGGACCGTCAGGTGCTGGTGGCGCGAGGGCTCCCAGAGCTGCTTGACGTCACCGACGGTCTGCTCGTCGCGGTACCGGACGTCGAAGGCGTAGGCGTCGGCCGGGGCGCGGCGGCCCGTCTTGGGGTCCAGCGACCAGTCCGGGCAGACCATGTCGTCGCGGACGACGCCGAAGTACTCCGCGTAGCCGTCCATGATCCGGTCGGCCGCGCCGACGAGCCCGGCCAGCGCGTCCACCGGTACCGAGTCGACGACTCCAGGGGGCAGCGTCGCGGTGAACCGGCGGCACAGCAGGGCCTCGTCCGTGGTGTCGAGGTAGCGGCGCCAGGTGTACACGCGGACCGCGGTCCGGACCCGGCCGGGGATCTCGGCGGGTTCCATCCGCGAGAGCCTGCGCAGATACCACAGCGGCCCCATCACCGCGAGGAGCCGTTCAGGGCAGGGGCGGCTACCGCGCGCGGCCCGTCGAGGCGCACCGGGGCCCCGGCCGCCAGGCTGTCGGCGACGGCGAGGGTGGCCCGGGTGGTGGCGACCAGCGAGCTGAGCGCCACCGGCATCGGACCGCCGGTGCGCACCGCGGTGAGGAAGGCGTCGAGCTGGGCGCGCTGGCCCTTGTCCCGGCCCCGCGGCAGGCGGGGGCTCGACCAGCGGGTGCGGCCATGTACGGCGGCGCGGGCGAAGTCGTTGAGGTGCAGGACCTTGCCGTCGGCGAGCAGGTCGAGGGTCTCCTTGGCGAAGCCGGTGGCCCCCGTGGTGGCGTAGGTGACCACGGCAGTGGAGCCATCGGGGTAGCTGAGCGACACCGACACGTCGGTCTGGCCAGGGGTGCCGCAGGCGAAGACCGTGGTCGGGTCCGCGCCGAGCAGCCAGCCCACCGTGTCGACGAAGTGCCCGCCCTCGCCCGCAAACCGCGAGCCCTCGCCGCTGCGCAGGTACCAGCTCTGACCGTCCAGCCGCCCCGCGTTGACGAGGTAGCGCACTGTGGCGGGCCCGATCCGGCGCCCGAACCGCTCCCTGGCCTGCACCAGCAGCGGCGCGAAGCGGCGGTTGAACCCGACCTGCAGCCGGTCGTTGCCCGACTCAGCCACGGCGTCGAGCACGTCGGCCAGCCCGGCCTCGTCCAGCGCGAGCGGCTTCTCCACGA
The DNA here is from genome assembly GCA_030453005.1 of Pseudonocardia sp. Taxonomy (GTDB): domain Bacteria; phylum Actinomycetota; class Actinomycetes; order Mycobacteriales; family Pseudonocardiaceae; genus Pseudonocardia. Next base: position 2,491 of record JAKDLE010000646.1, read on the forward strand.
ACACGGCCTTGCCCGCGCGCAGGGCCCGCGCGGTGAGCGCGGCGTGCGAGCTGTGCCGGGTCACCACGAACACCGCGTCGATCGACGGGTCGTCGAGCACGGCGTCGAGGTCGGTGCCGCTCGCGGAGAACCCGAAGCGGCGCGCCGCGTTCGCGCCGGACAGCGCCGACGTCGTGCCGACGTGCGTGAGCTCGGCGTCGTCGCGTCCGGCCAGGTGCG
>JAKDLE010000647.1 GCA_030453005.1 Pseudonocardia sp.
TGATCAGCGCGCTGCTGGCCGCCGAGGTCGACGGCGACCGGCTCTCCGACGACGACATCGCCACGTTCGCGGTGGTACTGCTGCTCGCCGGGCACGTCACCACGACGGTGCTGCTCGGCTCGAGCCTGCTGTGCTTCGACGCGTTCCCGGAGGTCAGGGCCGCGGTCTCGGCCGACCCGACGCTCGTCCCCGCGGCGATCGAGGAGGCGATGCGCTTCCAGCCCCCGTTCCCGCGGAACCTGCGCCGCACCACCCGCGACGTCGAGATCGGCGGCGTGACGATCCCGGCCGACAAGCCGCTCTCGGTGTGGCTGGCCGCCGCCAACCGCGACCCCGCGGTGTTCGCCGACCCCGAGGCGTTCGACCTGCACCGCAGCCCCAACCCGCACCTCGCGTTCGGGCTGGGCCCGCACTTCTGCCTCGGCGCGCCGCTGGCCCGGCTGGAGAGCCGCATCGCCCTCGGCGAGCTGCTGCGCCGTTTCCCCGACCTCTCGGTGGCGGGCACGCCCGAGCACTACCCGAGCGTGTCGATGATGGTGGGCCCCACCCGACTGCCCGTGCGGACGGGTGCCTGATGGGCCAGGAGATCGCCGTCGTCGGCACCGCCTGCCGCGTCGCGGGCGCGGAGGGCCCCGACGCGCTGTGGGAGCTGGTGCGCAGCGGCACCGACGCGACCGGTCCGGCGCCCACCCACCGGTGGCCGGGCGCGACCACCCCACCGCGAGGGGGCTACCTCGACCGCGTCGACCTGTTCGACGCCGGGTTCTTCGGCATCTCACCGCGCGAGGCCGCCGCGATGGACCCCCAGCAGCGGATGGCGCTGGAGCTGGGCTGGCACGCGGTCGAGTCGGCCGGCATCCGCGTCGGTGACCTGGAGGTAGCCGGGCCCGCCGCGGTGTTCCTCGGCGTGATGTGGGACGACTACGCCGGGCTCACCCACGACCGCAGCGCGGTCACCCGGCACTCCATCGGCGGGCTGCGCCGCGGGGTGCTGGCCAACCGGCTCTCCCACGCCCTCGGCGTGCACGGCCCCAGCCTGACCGTCGACACCGCCCAGTCGTCGTCGCTCGTCGCGGTGCACCTCGCGTGCGCGGCCCTGCGCAGCGGCGAGGCGGCCGTCGCACTGGCCGGCGGTGTCAACGTCATGATCGACTCCAGTGTTGCAGAAGCCGGCGAGTTCGCCGCGCTCTCCCCGTCGGGGCGGTGCGCCACCTTCGACGCCACCGCCGACGGGTTCGCCCGCGGCGAGGGCGGCGGGATCGTCGTCCTCAAGACGCTCGAGCGGGCCCGGACCGACGGCGACCGGGTGTTGTGCGTGCTGCTGGGCAGCGCCACCAACAACGACGGCGGCGCCGAGTCGCTGGCCACCCCGAGCCTGCCCGCCCAACGCGACGTGGTGCGGGCCGCGTACGCGGCCGCGGGCGTGCGCCCCGCCGACGTCGGGTACGTGGAGCTGCACGGCACCGGCACCCGCGTCGGCGACGCCACCGAGGCCGCGGCGCTCGGTGCCGTGTTCGGTGCGGAGTCGGAACGGGCGGGGGCACTGCCCGTCGGCTCGGTGAAGACCAACATCGGTCACCTCGAGTCGGCCGCAGGCGTGCTCGGGCTGATCAAGGCGGCGCTGTGCGTCGAGCGCGGCGAGCTCGTGCCGAGCCTGCACTTCACCGCCCCGCCCCCGGAGCTGCCGTTGGACGAGCTCGGGCTGCGCGTGCAGACCGGCACCGCGGCGTGGGCGGGCACCGGGCGGCGCATCGCCGGGGTCAGCTCGTTCGGTATGGGCGGCGCCAACTGCCACGTCGTCGTGGCCGCAGCCGAGCCGCTCCCGGAGGCCTCCGAGGTCGCGGATACGGGCGGCCCGTGGCCGGTCGTGCTCTCCGGGCGCAGCGCCGAAGGCGTCCGCGCGCACGCGGCCGCCCTGCGCGCGGACCTGCGGGAGCCGTACCGCGTCGCCGACCTGGCCTGGTCCTACGCCACGACTCGCACCGCGCTGCCGTACCGCGCCGCCGTCGTCGCGGCGGACCCGACCGAGCTCGACGCCGCCCTCGCCGCGCTGGCCGCCCCCGCGAGCCGGGTCGAGCAGGCCGCGACGGGGCCGTCGGCGTTCCTGTTCGCCGGCCAGGGCGGTGCCCGGCCCGGCATGGGCCTCGCGTTGGCCGCCGCGTTCCCCGACGTCACCGCCGTGCTCGACGCCGTCACCGACGCCCTCCACCCGCACCGCGACGTACCGCTCCTCGACGTGCTGCGGGCCGAGCCCGGCACCCCTACCGCCGCCCTGCTGGGCACCGCGGCGTACGCCCAGCCCGCGCTGTTCGCGCTGCAGCTGGCTCGTCGCCGACCGCGGCAGGCTCACCGACACCCTCCCCGCCGACGGCACGATGCTCGCCGTCCGCGCCGCCGCCTCCGAGGTCGCCCCGCTGCTGGCCGGCCGCGAGGACGAGGTCGCCATCGCGGGGATCAACGGGCCCCGCTCGTGCGTCGTCTCGGGGTCCGCCGTCGCCGTCGCCGCCGTGGGGGACGCCTGCCGCGCCGCCGGGTGGCGCGTGCGCCCCCTCGAGGTGACGCACGCGTTCCACTCCCCGCACGTCGACGCGATCACCGCCGACTTCGCCGCCGCCGTCGCCGACCTGCCGTTCGCGCCCGCGACGCGGCCGCTCGTGTCCGCGACGCTCGGCCGGCTCGTCGAGCCCGTCGAGCCCG
>JAKDLE010000648.1 GCA_030453005.1 Pseudonocardia sp.
GTGCTCGAGATCGTCGTTGCCCACGTCACCGAGCGCACCCAGTTCGGCCGGCCGGTGGGCAGCTTCCAGGCGGTGCAACACACGGCCGCGACGATGCTCGTCACCGCTCAGACCGCGTGCGCCGCGGCATGGGACGCCGCGCGGGCCGCGGAGCAGCCGCGCGAGCAGCAGCGGTCGGACGGGCTGTTCGCGCCGAACGTTCCCGCGGTCGCCGAACCGGAGGCCCCGGCCCCGGAGACCATGGCGCCCCGGCCTCTCGACCAGGGAACCGGGTTCGAGATGGGCGAGACCACACCGATCTTCGAGGAGATCGCCTCGGCCTGGTTCCGGTCCAACCGTCCGCTGCCGGTCGAGTACGAGGACGAGGCCCCGCCCACGCCGTCTCCGCGTGCACGCCCGCGTCCGCCCGCGGCGCGCCCCCAGCCGCAGTTCCGGCCGGGCGAGTCGCCTGCCCGGCCGCAGCAGCGGCCGCAGCCGCACCAGCAGCAGACGTTCACGCCGCAGGCCGCTCCGCCGGTAGCGCCGCCCCGGCGGCGACCGCCGACCGCCGAGCTTCCGGCACCGGCACCGGTCGCCGTGGAGACGGCCGCAGAGCAGGCGGGTTTCGCCAGCACGGCCGACGAGGGTTGGCGTGCGGCTAACGACGCGGCCCCCACGGAGCGAGCCGACGAGCTCACCGCAGCGGGTCTGCCCAAGCGTCGACCGCGGGCGAGACTCGTCCCCGGCAGCGCCGGATCAGCGGTGTTGGCCCCGCCCGTCTCCCCCGCGCGCAGCGCGGAGAGCGTGCGTGGCCGGCTCGCCAGCTACCAGCAGGGTGTCCGCCAAGGACGCGAGAGCAGGTCCCGCGGGGACACCGGCGCCCAACAGGGCGACGGTTTCACCGAGCCCGCCAACGCAGGCGGCAACCACGACGAGGAGCGACCGTGACAGCCTCTGGACCCCACTTCGCCGGGACCCAATCGTTCGGGACCGCTACCTCCGGGTCCCACCCCACTGGATCGCAGTCACAGCCCAGTCGGTTCGGATGGCTGGTCACCAACTTCGCCGAGCGGGTGCCCGGCGTCGCCCACGCCATCGTGGTGTCCGCCGACGGCCTGCTGCTCACCAGCTCCGACCGGCTCCCCCGCGACCGGGCCGACCAGCTCGCCGCCGTGGCCTCCGGACTGATCAGCCTGACGCAGGGCGCAGCCCGCTGCTTCGACGCGGGCGGGGTGGTGCAGACCGTCGTCGAGATGGACCGCGGAATCGTCCTGCTGATGTCGATCAGTGACGGTTCGTGCCTGTCCGTGCTGGCCTCACCGAGCTGTGACATCGGCCTGATCGGATACGAGATGACTCTGCTGGTCGACCGGGTCGGCCAGCTGCTCACCCCTGAACTGCGTGCTGAGCTGCAGGGGTCCTTCGGACCCTGAAACCACGTCTCCATCCCGTACTGACCACGATCGACAGAAGAAGGCAGGTGATGTCCGATGACCTCAAATCCCGATGGCGAGCGCCGGCAACCCTCGGAGCCGTCTTTCGCCGACGTGATCAACGGCTTCACCGGTGACCCCTCGCGGTCGTCGCGCCGTCGCCGGTGGGGCCGCAGGCAGGACGAGGACGTCGCACCGGAGCCGGCAGGCCCAGCAGGCAGGCCGACCCCCGGGCCGTTCCTCCCCGGACCGTCGACGGGGCCCGTCGACATGCGGGTGAACGAGTCCGACCAGTTCGGGCCGGGCGTCGGAGCCGCCGCCGTGCGCCCGTACGCCTGGACCCGTGGACGCACGAAATCCGGTCTCGACCTGGCGATCGAGGCCCTCGTCTCGACCAGCCAGCGGGGTCGTGACCAGATGGGTCTGCTGCAGATGGAGCACCGCTCCGTCGCCGAGCTGTGCGAGCAGACACGCTCGGTGGCCGAGGTTGCCGCACTGCTGTCCCTACCCCTGGGCGTCGCCCGGGTGTTGCTGGGAGACATGGCGGGACTCGGCGTGGTGACCGTGCACCAGACCGCGAGCAGCGCCGGCAGCATGCCGGACCTCGCCCTGATGGAAAGGGTGCTGAGTGGACTCCGTCGGCTCTAGCTACACCGGGCGGCCGCAGACGATCGCCACCGCGGCGACGATCTCGGCCAAGATCGTGGTGGCCGGGGGCTTCGGCGTCGGCAAGACCACGTTCGTCGGATCGGTCTCCGAGATCGTCCCGCTGACCACCGAGGCCGTGATGACCGAGGCCAGCGCCGGTCACGACGACCTGTCGGCCACGCCGAACAAGACCACCACCACGGTGGCCATGGACTTCGGCCGGGTCTCGCTCGACGCGGAGCTGATCCTGTACCTGTTCGGCACCCCCGGGCAGCACCGGTTCTGGTTCATGTGGGACGACCTGGTGCGCGGTGCGATCGGCGCGGTCGTGCTGGTCGACACCCGACGGCTGGCCGACTCGTTCGCGGCCATCGACTTCTTCGAGGACCGCGGGCTGCCCTACGTCGTCGGGCTCAACATGTTCGACGGCGTGGCGCAGCACCGCGTCGAGGACGTCCGCGAGGCCATGTCCATCGATCTCGCGGTACCGATCGTCACCTGCGACGCGCGCAACCGCGACTCCACCAAGCGCGCGCTGATCTCGCTGGTGGAGCACGCCATGGCGTTCCGGATGGCCGCCCGCGCCCGCTGAGCGACGCCCGCGTCAGTCCTCCACGTGCTCAGTCCTCCACG
>JAKDLE010000649.1 GCA_030453005.1 Pseudonocardia sp.
GAACACGGGCCCGAACACGTCGAGCGCCTGCGCGAGCCGCATCGGCGAGATCGGCGCGGCGCCGTAGACGATGGTCCGCAGCGCGTGGCGCAGCGGCGGCCGGTCCGCGGCGGCGGCGAGCAGCCGGTAGATCATGGTGGGGACGAGGAACGTCCAGGTGATCCGCTCGTGTCCCAGCGCGTCGAGGACGCGATGCGCGTCGAAGCCGTCGAGGAGCACCACGGTGGCCCCGCGGATCAGGGCGGACTGGGCGAAGAGCCCGGCGGCGTGCGCGAGCGGCGTCGCCAGCAGCAGGCGCTCGTCCTGGCCGATCTCGGCCTCGAGCAGCTGCGCGTAGTGCACGGCGACGGCGGAGGCCTGGGTGTGGACCACCCCCTTGGGCAGGCCGGTGGTGCCGCCGGTGAAGTAGACGGCCGCGGTGTCGGTCGAGCTCACCGGCGGGTCGGGTCGCGGTGCAGACGGTCGTGGGGCAGCGGACGGTAGAGCGGACGGCGGGTCGGCGAGCGGGATCGGGCCACCCCCGACCTCCAGCAGCACGACCCCGGGCGCGGCCCGGCTCGCCGCCAGGGCGGTGGGGGCCGTCCGGGGGCCGACGACGAGCGCGCAGACCGCCGCCGTCGCGAGGACGTGCGCGACGGTCGCCTCCGTCAGCAGCGGGTTGACCGGCACCTTCACCGCGCCCAGCCGCGCGATCGCGACGTCGGCGACGACGAACTCGGCGCAGTTGTCCAGGTGCAGGCCGACGGCGTCCCCGGAGCGGACACCGAGCTCGCGCAGCTGGTGCGCGATCGCGGCCGACCAGGGGTCGACGTCCGCGTAGGTCAGCCGCCGGTCACCGTCGGAGACGGCGACACGGTCCCCGTAGCGGCGCAGCGCGTGCTCGAACTCCGCCCACAGCGTCGGACGCACGCCCGGCCTCCTCCCTGCCCGATCCGTGCTGTCAAGGGCGCGCGACGAGACCCTGGGCCTCGGCGACGTCCCAGTAGGAGTGCAGCCCGCGCACGTGCTGGCCGCCGTCCACGGGCACGAAGTGGCCCGTGATCCGCGCGGCGCCGGGCGAGAGCAGGAACAGCGCGACGTCGGCGATGTCGGACGCCTCCTGATGTCGCGCAGGCGACACCAGCGTCCGGTCCAGGAACTCCTGGCCGATCCGCCCGACCGTGAACCCCGCACCCAACGGGGTGTTGACGGTGCCGGGACCGATCGAGTTGACCCGGATCCCGTGGCGGCCCAGCTCACCGGCGCAGACCTGCGTGAACTGCATGATCCCGGCCTTGGCCGCGCAGTAGTGGCCCAGCCCGTCGGTCGCGGCGACGGCGTTGAGCGAGGAGATGTTGACGACCGCGCCACCCTCGCCTGCGGTGATGGCCTGTCGCGCGAACGCCCTCGTGCACAGGAACGTGCCCTTGAGGCACGTGTCGACGATGTGGTCCCAGTCCTCCTCGGAGGTGTCGACGACGAGGGAGAGCGACGCCGTACCGGCGTTGTTGACGAGGTGGTGCACGGTGCCGAAACGCTCCGCGGCGAGGGCGAAGGCCGCCTCGACGTCGGCGGCGACACTGACCGAGCCCTCGCACCAGGCGAGCTTGTCACCCCCCGCCAGCTCGGCCGTGGCTGCCTCGATGTTGGCCGGTTCGATCTCCAGCGAGACGACGTTCGCACCACGCTCCAACAGTGCGGCGGCGATCGCCTTGCCGATCCCGCTGCCGGCCCCGGTGACGACGGCGGTCTGCGCTGACAGGTCCACGTGTCTGCTCCACTCCTCGGATACGGGTCCGTTCTCCGGCGACGACGGCGACCTCGCCCTGGAGCCGGTCCGTCCCTGATCAGGCGGTACCGAGCGCCACGTTCGCCATGTGCTGGCGGCGCGCCATGCGCTCGCGCGCGGTGAACTGCGGCGTGACGTAGCGGGCGAACAGCTCCAGGGAGCGGTTCCACTTGTCGGTGGTGACCCAGTCCCGGCAGTTGATCAGCAGCGTGCCGAAGCCGCCGGTGGCCTCCTCCAGCTCCTTGACCTGGCGGATGCAGTCGTCCGGGCTGCCGATTATCCAGGGGATGTTGTCGACCATCCACTCGAAGGTCAGGTCGGGGTCCTCCATGCCCTCGCCCTTCTTCATCAGGGCGCCGAGGCCGAGGCCGAACAGGTAGTCGTAGGACCGCTTGACGCCCTCGCGGATGTCGCGCATCGCCTGGTTCTTGTCGTCGGTCACGTAGACCTCGCGCACAATGCGCCAGTTCTCGCGGGTGACGGCCGGGTCGATGCCCGCGGTCGCACCGGCCTCCAGCATCGCCGTGCCCATGCCGACCAGGTCGGGGGCGAGGGTGTAGCTACCACTGTCGATCGGCGCGAAGTGCACGCTCAGCGGCTTCCAGCCGTTGGCGCCGCACTTCGCGTAGTTGTGCAGGCCGGTGAGCCCGGCGATCGCGAACGGGGGGACGTCCTGGTACGGACCGACCTGGAGCTGGCGGTTCTCGTACTTCCAGTACACGCCCTCGTAGGTGACCGGGTCGTCGGAGGTCAGGAGCTGCCAGATGATCTCCAGCGCCTCGGTGGTGCGCGGCGCGGCCTCGGTGGGCTCCAGGCCGAAGAGCGCCTTGTCCGTGGGCAGCCCGCCGCCGCCGAACCCGTACTCCAGGCGCCCGTGGGTGAGGTGGTCGAGGAACGCGAGGCGCTCCGCCACCAT
>JAKDLE010000650.1 GCA_030453005.1 Pseudonocardia sp.
GGCCCCCGCCCCGTGAGCGTGATGTCTGTGTGTGCCGGCCCGCGCCGGCCCCGATCAGCTGCCGGTCTCGACGCTCGCATCGAGCTCGCGGAGCTTGTCGGCGTGCGCCCGCCCGTGGTGGCCGCAGAACAGCAGCTCTCCACCGGACGGCAGAACCGCACGGACCTTCGCTGCCGCTCCGCATCGGTCGCAGCGGTCGACAAGGGTCAACTCGGGCCGGGTAAGGGTTCCTGGCTGCATGGCGGTCTCCCTCCATCTCGGATCCGGTAGGCCCGGAACCGCGTTCCTGGACGACCGCTTTCGCGGCATGTCCTACTCTCCCAGACGCTGAACACCCCCGCACGTGTTCCCGGGGCGAGTCGCGACGAGCGTCACGTTTGACCGTGAGTGATCGAGCGACCATCGAGGCGATGACGACCCGGTGACGAGTGCGGGACCTTCGTTGACTACGAGTGAATGATGCGGGGCGCGCTGTGACACCGCAAGGTGTCGCACGTAAAAGTCCCCGCTCGCCGACTACCGTCCGGAGTCGTGACGACGAGCGTGCGTGAGCGGGTTCCGGCCCCCGCCGTGTTCGTCGTGGGCGGCCTGTCGATGTACGTCGGCGCCGCGCTGGCGGTGGGCCTCTTCGACGTGCTCACGCCCTCCACGGTGGCCGTACTGAGGCTGCTGGGGGCCGCTGCGGTGCTGCTGGCGTGGCGGCGCCCGGCACGGGGGGCGTGGCGCGGAGGACGACTGGTGCGGGCGTCGGCGTTCGGCCTGGCCACGGCGCTGATGAACCTCGCGTTCTACGAGGCGATCGCCCGGCTGCCGCTGGGTACCGCGGTGGCGGTCGAGTTCTGTGGGCCGGTGGCCGTCGCGGCGGTGGCCTCGCGTCGCCCGAGGGACGTCGCGGCGGTGGGTCTGGCGGCGCTGGGGGTGCTGCTCATCGCGGATGTACGCTGGTCAGGGAGCCCGTCGGGGGTGCTGTGGGCACTCGCCGCGGCTTTGCTGTGGGCGGCCTACATCCTGCTCGGAAAGCGGATGGCGAGCGCGGGCAACGGTCTCGACGACATGGCGGTCGGGTTCACGGTGGCCGCGGTGGTGCTCTCACCGCTGCTGCTGCTGGGGGGGCCCGGGGCGCTCGGTGCGCTGGGCGACCCGGTCGTGCTGGTGCTCGCGGGCGGGGTGGGGGTGCTTTCGAGCGTCGTGCCCTACGTGCTCGACCAACTCGTGCTCCGGCGCGTCGGCCAGGCCCGTTTCGCGGTGCTACTGGCGCTGCTCCCGGCGACGGCGACCGTGGTCGGGCTGGTGGCGTTGGGGCAGGTCCCGGGCATGCTGGAGACCGTCGGGATCGGCGCGGTCATCGCGGCCGTCGCGCTGCGGTCGCGCGACGGCGACGAGGCCGGGTCGTGGAGCGCGCGATAGGCCGTTCACACTCCGTACTCACCCTCGGGTGACTTTGTGTGATGTGTATTACCCCATCAGTGCCGCGGTGTCGGGTGGGGAGTCCGCCCGTTCACCGCAGCGGTGCAGGCGCCACTCCTGCGCGGTCGGGCTGTGGCGCGTAGGGTTCCCTCCGACCCGCGGGAGCCCCCACGTACCGAGGCTGAGAGGGCGGCAGGACCGGCCGTCGACCGTTCGAACCTGACCCGGTCAGCACCGGCGTAGGGAGGACCGTCGTGTCCCGTGTTCTCGCCGCTCTCGTCGCGGCTCTGTCGCTCGTCCTCGCCGGTTGCTCCGGTGACACGGGCCCGCGCCCGATCCGGATCGCTCTGGACTGGACGCCCAACACCAACCACACCGGGCTCTACGTCGCACAGGCGGAGGGCTACTTCGCTGACGCCGGTCTCGACGTCGAGTTCCTGCCCTACAACTCCACCTCGCCCGACACGCTCGTCTCGGCGGGCGCGGCGGAGTTCGGCATCTCCTTCCAGGACTCCTTCACCGTCTCCAAGGCCGCGGGCGCGGAGATCACCTCGGTGATGGCGATCCTGCAGCACTGGGCCTCGGCGATCGGGGTGCGCGCCGACCGCGCCGACATCACCAGTCCCGCCGACCTCGACGGCGCCCTCTACGGCGGTTTCGGTGCCGCCTACGAGGAGCCCAAGATGCGCGCGGTGATCCAGAACGCGGGTGGGGTGGGAGAGTTCGAGACCGTCGTGCTCGGTACGTCGGCGTACGAGGCGCTCTACGCGGGCGAGGTCGACTTCACCGAGCCGTTCGTGACCTGGGAGGGCATCGAGGCGGAGCTGCGAGGCCAGCCGATGAAGACCTTCGCCTACACCGACTACGGCTGCCCTGACGCCTACAGCGTGCTGCTCATCGGCAACTCGCGGTGGCTCGCGGAGAACCCCGAGGACGCCCGGGCGTTCGTGCAGGCCGTGCAGCGCGGCTACCAGCTCGGCGCCGACGACCCCGCGCGCGGAGCGCGGATACTCATGGACGCCAACCCGGGGGTGTTCTCCTCACCCGAGCTCGTCGTCCGCAGCCAGGCCCTGCTCGCGGCGGAGTACCTGCGCGACGACACCGGCACCGTCGGGCCGCAGACCCTGGAGCGCTGGAGCGGCTACTCGGGGTTCGTCTTCGACTCCGGCATTCTGACGGGCCCGGACGGCGCCCCGTTGACGACGCGTCCGGACTTCTCGACCTGGTTCACCAACGAGTACCTGGCGCCGTGACCGTGCGGGAACGGCCAAC
>JAKDLE010000651.1 GCA_030453005.1 Pseudonocardia sp.
ACATCGGCGGGGTGCGGTTGGAGGAGCAGGGGCCCGCGGTGGTCCGCGAGACGGTCGCGTTGATCACCCAGGAGGTACACGTGTTCGCCGGTGCGCTGGCCGAGGACCTGCGGCTGGCCCGACCCGACGCCGACGACGCCGCGCTGCTGGCCGCACTCGGCACCGTCGACGCGCTGCCGTGGGTGCGGGCGCTGCCCGCGGGACTCGCCACGGTCGTCGGCACGGGCGGGCACCCGCTGACCGTCGTACAGGCCCAACAGCTGGCGCTGGCCCGCCTCGTCCTCGCCGACCGCCCGGTGGCGATCCTCGACGAGGCCACCGCGGAGGCGGGCAGCGCAGGCTCGCGCGTGCTGGAGGCCGCCGCGCGCCGGGCCCTGAGCGGACGCACGGGGTTGCTGGTGGCCCACCGCCTCACCCAGGCCGCGGCCGCCGACCACGTGGTCGTGCTCGAGGCGGGCCGGATGGTGGAGCAGGGCACCCACGACGCGCTGGTCGACTCCGGTGGTCGCTACGCGGTGCTGTGGGCGGCGTGGACGGCCGCCCGGTGACCAGGGCAGTGCCCGCGGGCGCTCTGCCGCGAACTCGGTCTCGAGCCCCGCAGGGGCGATCCGGGTCGCGGCGGCACCAGGATTCCCGCAGCGGAGATCATCGTGAACCGCACGCCTCTGCGGCCGCCGGTGCACCGAGGTGCGGCCGGGAGCGATCTCGCCCGGCACGCGGGTCCTTGATCTCCACCGGCCGCCCGTTCCCGCAGCGGAGCCCGCAGCACCGTGCGGTTCACGGTGATCACCGCTCGACCCGGCGACGGTGGTGCCGACCGGCGCATGCCGTCGGCGCCCCTGATCGTCGTCGCGGCGCTGTCGCAGCCGACCTGCCGAACCGCGCGGTGGAGCTCGGCGAGGTGGAGGCTGCGCTGGTGGGCCACCCGGGCGTCGCGCAGGCGGCCGTGGTCGCCGACACCGGCGGCGAGAGCGTCCGGCTGGTCGGGTACGTGGTGCCCGCGCGCGGCCCGGTCGTCCCCGCGGAGCTGCGCGCGCACGTGGTCGGGCTGCTGCCCGAGCACAAGGTCCCGACGACGGTCGTCGTGCTGGCGGCGGCGCTGCCGCTGACCCCCAACGGCAAGCTCGACCGCCGCGCGCTGCCCGCGCCGGACTGGTCCGCGCTGGCCGGGGACGCGGAGCCGCAGACCCCCGAGCAGGAGGTGCTCGCCGGGCTGGTCGCCGAGGTGCTCGGCCTGCCCCGGGTCGGGACGCACGACGGGTTCTTCGACCTCGGCGGGCACTCCATGGCCGCGATGCGTCTGGTCGGGCGAATCCGCGCGGCGCTGGGCGTGGACCTGACCATCCGCGACGTGTTCGACTCGCCCACCGTGGTGGCACTCGCCGACCGACTGGCCGACGCCGCCGCCGGCCGACCCGCCTTGGCCGCGGGGCCGCGGCCGGACCCGCTCCCGCTCGCCCCGGCGCAGCGCGGGCCGTAGGAGCGGCACGGACAGAACCGCTTCTGGGACCAGGCCCTGACGCTGCGCTCGGCAGGCGGGCTGGACCCGGTGGTGCTGGCCGTCGCGCTGCGCGACGTGGTGGACCGGCACGAGCCGCTGCGCCCCGGCGGCGAGGTCGAGCCGCTCGGCGGCCACTGCGCATCTCTTGGCTAGCCTCATAATGAGACAAGGCTAATTCCTACCGATGTCAAGTCTATGATCCTGGTTCATGCGCGCTGTCGCGGCACCTCACCTGCGTCACCAGTGCTGTTCACGACCGCACATCGGGGCGGCCGAGGACCATCTCAAAGCGGTCTTCCACCTCTGGGCAAGCCGGGGTTCGGCCACCACCAGTTCGCTCGCTGAGCTGCTCGACGTGGCCCCGCCGTCGGTGTCGGCCATGCTCAACCGGCTGGCCGTCGACGACCTCGTCGTGCGGCCCGCGACCCACCGGGTCGAGCTGACCGATCACGGGAAGCGGCACGCGGTGGCGGTAGTCCGTCCGCATCGGCTGGTCGAGGAGTTCGTTGTCACGGTGCTCGGTGCCCCGTCGGAGGACGTGCACGCCGGGGCCGACGTCCTGGAGCACGCCGTGAGCGAGCGACTCCTCGAGCGCATCGACGATCTCCTCGGACACCCGACGCATGACCCGCACGGCGATCCGATCCCACCGCGCCACGGCCACCACGACGAGGGCAAACCCCCCGCGCTGAGCCGGGCCCGCCCGCGACAGCATCGCTCTGCGCTATCTGGGAGAGCTCGGCATCCGGCCGGGCGTCGCGATCGATGTACTCGAGCAGGCTCCGTTCGGAGGGCGCTGGGGATCCGACTCGACGGGCGCCGCATCCCCCTGGGCCCTCAGCTGACCGATCTCGTCCTCGGAGGAATCGCATGACGTCTCGACGACGCTTCCTGGCCGGTGCGGGCGGGATCGCGCTCGCCGCGCTCCCCGCCCGGGCAGCCGCCGACACCCCGCCCGGGCACCACGGCCCACCCGACCCGGATACGGGAAGCGGCTCGGGCGACGGCCACTCCACGATGGGGGGCGCCAACGGCCCGACGTTCCGTGGGGGTGCCCGCGTCGACCACGCGGCCAACGGCTTCGACCCCCGCACCCTGCTCCGCGAGTTCGACTACGGCACCGTGTCCACCGAGAACGGCCGGACCGTGCGTGACTGGACGATCCGCGCGCAGGAC
>JAKDLE010000652.1 GCA_030453005.1 Pseudonocardia sp.
ACGACGCGGAGATCAGCGCGAGGCTGCCCGGGGTGAGCAGCGCCCCGCCGCCGCCCTGCAGCGCGCGGGCGCCGATCAGGAAGCCGATGTCGGGCGCCAGGCCGCACAGGAGCGACGCCAGCGCGAACCACACCACGCCGACGAGGAACACGCGCCGCCGCCCGTAGCGGTCGCCCAGCGACCCGCCCAGCAGGATCAGCGAGGCGAGGGTGAGGGTGTAGGCGTTCACCGTCCACTGCAGGCCGGTGAACCCGGCCCCGAGCTCGGTGCCGATGCTCTCCAGCGCCACGTTGACGACGGTGCCGTCGATCATCACCAGGCCCGTGCCGAGGACCGTGGTGAACAACACCCAGCGACCGGCCGACGTGCCCATCCGCAGCTCGCCTGCGCTCGTCACGCGGGAAGCCTAGGACGACGTGCCGCCTGCCACGAGTGGGCGGCTCGTAGTCTCCATCCCCGGGCGCCAGATGGGCGACCCGCGAGGGGAGCACCTGTGATCAACACCTCGGCCGTCGACGGCGTCGGTCTCGTGGAGCTGGACCGTCCGGACCGCCGCAACGCCCTCGACGTCGCGCAGTGCCGCCGCATCGTCGACGCGGTCGCCGCGCTGCTCGACGGCGGCGCCCGAGCGATCGTCGTGACCGGGTCGGGCAGCAGCTTCTGCTCGGGCGCCGACTTCGGCGAGGTCTACACCGACGGCTTCCGCGACGCCCTGCACGCCGCCCTGCGCGCCGTGATCGACGCGCCCGTGCCGGTGGTCGCGGCCGTCAACGGGCCTGCGATCGGCGCGGGCACCCAGCTGGCGATCGCCTGCGACCTGCGGGTGGCGGCGCCGGACGCGGTGTTCGGGGTGCCGACGGCGCGGATCGGGCTGGCCGTCGACCCGTGGACGGTGCGCCGCCTCGCGCGCCTCGCAGGCGGGGGTACGGCGCGGGCGATCCTGTTGGCCTGCGACCGGATCGGGGCCGATCTCGCGCACGCGCGCGGCCTCGTCGACCGGCTGGGTGAGCGCGCCGACGCCCTCGCACTGGCCGCGGAGATCGCCGCGCTCGCGCCGTTGACGCTGCGCTACACCAAGACCGCCCTCGACCGCGCGGAGCTCGCCGACGACGATCCCGCCCTGGTGGCGGCGTTCGAGGCCTGCTGGGCGAGCGAGGACCTGGAGGAGGGTCGGCTGGCCCGGGTCGAGCGGCGCCCGGCGACGTTCCGCGGACGGTGAGCCACGCCGTGGCTGCCCGGAAGGACACGAGGCGTCACCAGAGATCGACCGGCTCGTTGATGGAGCAGTATCCGGGAGAGGGTGACGAGTGGGACTACATCCGCAGGGCGCGCGGCGCATGGCGACGAGCGCGGCGCTCGCCGCCGTCGTGAGCTTCGTGCTCGTCGGAGTCGGCGTGGGCGTCGGCACGGCGGAGGAGGGCCCGGCGGCCGCCTCGACCCGGTCCGCTCAGGTCGAGGCCCCGCGGTCGCCCGCGGCGGCGCCGACTCCGCAACCTGCCTCGACCCAGTCCGCCCCGTCCCAGCCCGCTCCCACCGAGCCGGCGGCTGGTGCCGCGGCGCCGGAGAGCGAGGCACCTGCGACCCCGTCCGCGCAGCCCGCGCCCGGGTCCGCTTCGGTCGCGGACACCGCAGGCCCTGCCCGGGTCAGTGCGCCCGCCCCGTCGGCGGCTGCTCCGGCGCTGGTCCCCGGCACGCCGTGCACGGTCACCGCGAAGGCGTGCGCCGACCTCGCCGGTCTGCAGGCCTGGCTGATCGAGGACGGCGCGATCCGCCGCGGGCCGGTGCCGATCATGATCGGTGACGAGATCGACCCCACCCCGCTGGGCACGTTCCAGGTGGAGTGGAAGGCCGAGGCGTGGACGAGTCGGGAGTACCTGACGCAGATGCCGTACTCGGTGTTCTTCGCCGCGGGCGGCATCGCCTTCCACGAGGGCAACCAGACGACCAACTCCGCGGGCTGCGTCAAGCTCGTGCACGCCGACGCGGTGGCGTGGTTCGAGTACCTGCAGGTCGGCGACGAGGTCCAGATCCGCTAGACATCATTTCTACCTGAGGTAGAATGGCTGGGTGCCAACTCTGGGTGAGCTCGAACGTGCTGTGATGGAGACGCTGTGGGCGGCCGCCGGGCCGCTCACAGCGCGTGCTGTCCAGGATGCGCTCGCCAGCCGCGACCTGGCCACCACCACCGTGCTGACGGTCCTCGGGCGGTTGGAGCGCAAGGGGCTGGTCACGCGCGAGCGGGACGGCCGGGCGCACCGCTACCACGCCGTGGCCAGCCGCGAGGACCACGTCGCCGAGCTCATGCGCGACGCCCTGGACGCGGCTCCGGACCGCGGTGCGGTGCTCGCCCGGTTCCTCGGGACGATCCCCGAGGACGAACGCCTGGCCCTGCGCGACCTGCTCGGCTGAGCGGAGCTTGCCGGAGCGAACATCGTTACATGAGCGGAGCTTGCCGGAGCGAACATCGTTACATGAGCCACCTCCGCCTCCCGGATTCGTCCGATCGGTCCCCGCGCGACAGGATTGCCCGGTGATGGAGCTCAGCGCGCTCATGCTGCTGGTGCTCGGCGTGCTGCTCGCCGAGCCGGTGAGCCGGGCACTGTCGCGGGCCCGGTGGCCCGCGTGCGACCCGGTCGGCGGGCTGCTGGTCTGGCAGGCCGTCGGGCTCGCCGGGG
>JAKDLE010000653.1 GCA_030453005.1 Pseudonocardia sp.
CACCCGGTCCCCGGTGATCCGGTACTGCGTGGTGCGCCAGCGGGCCACCCCGGCCAGCACGACGGCCCCGGCCGCCGCGACGGCGACCCACACCCGCACCGGATCCGCACCGCCGCCGGTGACCAGCAGGATCACCACCAGGGGCAGCAGCCGGCCCAGGCTGCCCAACGGTCCGACGACGAGCATCCGCCGGTCGAGCCGCCGCCAGGGCGTCTCGGCGGTCCAGTCGACGTCCGGGCCTGCGTTCGCCGGCCCCGTTCGTGACGCTGCTGCGCCGGACGGCGGGCTCGTGGGTTCGCTCATGTGGCGTCGCCCGGGGTGGCCTGGGTGGTCTCGGTGAGCCCGCGGGCGAGCTCGGCGGCGTCGTGGGCGTCCAACCCGGTGATCTTGACGGCGCCGCGGGCGGACGCGGTGGTGACGGTGACGGTCGCGAGCCTGAGCAGCTGTTGCAGCGGCCCGTGCTCGGTGTCGACGGTCTGTACCCGGGAGATCGGGGCGATCCGCCACTCGCGCACCAGCCACCCCGACAACGTGTACACGGCCTCGTCGGTGATCTCCCAGCGGTGCACGCGGAAGCGCAGCGGCGGCACCACGACCCCGTAGACCAGCACGGCCGCCGCGATCCCCGCCGTGACCAGGTAGAGCCAGCCGGGCGCCCACGCCGTGAGCAGGAGCGGCACCTGCGCAGCGGTCAGCACGACGAGCAGGACTAGTGCCCGCAGCCGCCACCAGTGCATGGCTCGCGGGCTCACCTGGTGGGCAGGCGGACGCAGCGGCGGGTCGCCGGAGAGGTGCATGGCACCGAGTCTGCCGATGGTCACGTGATCACGTGCTGGCGCACCCCGCCCGTAGCGGACGCACCGAGCCGGCGTGCAGGGCCGTGTAGGGCAGTGCCGCCACCCCGCACGACGCCGGGCGCGGGGCCGGGCCGGCCCGCTCGGCGACGTCGACCTCCCAGCGTCGACCGTCGCGACCGACGACGACGACGGCGCCGACGCGGGCGGCCGGGTCGACCGTGAGCGCGTCGGCGTCGCGCAGTCCGGTGGAGTGCCGCACCGCCAGCTCGGCCACCTGACCGGCGGGGGAGAACGCGGATCGTCCGCGGCTCAGTGCGGGTTCGACCTCGCCGACCGCGGCGGTCTTGCACGCCGCCACCGCCGCCGCGGGGTCGAGCCTGCCGTAGAGGTAGCCGGTGGGCAGCACCAGCGCGGTCGGGGCGAACCGGTGCCCGCCGAGGTGGCTGGACTCCCACACGTCGGCCTCTCCCACCGCCGTGACCGCGACGGCGAGCGCCCGGCCGTCGAGCGCGCAGCACCGGTCGCGGCGGCCGTGGGTGCAGACCAGCAGCAGCGGATCGGCCACCCCGGTGCCCGGCAGCGGATCGCCTGCCCGCGGCAGCGGCACCCCCGACAGCTCCCGCGGCCCCTCGACCGTCAGCTTCGTCGTGCGCGACGACCCGGGCGTGGTGTCGGCCAGGTAGACGCGGTTGGTGCCGCCGGGGTCTCGACGGCCCGGCCGCCGGATGAGCAACAGCCGCCACCCCGCCGCGGAGCAACGCGCGGCGAATCCGGCGATCGACGGGTCGGGGTGCGCGTTGATGTCGCGCGGCCACGCGCCGCGGTGCTCCAGGCACACCCAGCGCGGCGCGAACGGCGCGGTGCCTGCCAGCGGCACGTCGAGCGCCCGCGCCAGCGAGGCACAACGGTCGTCCGTCATCCCGAGAGGCTACCGAAGCCTTGCCTTACCCGCTCGGGTGACGGGGGTGGTCGGTCAGCTCGCGGTGCACCACCTTGCCCGGTGGCGTTGCGTGGCAGGGCGTCGACGAACACCGCGGGGCACCGCGAAACGGCTCAGCCGCTCGTTGACCCAGCCGCGCACGGCGTCGGCGTCCACCGCCGCACCCGGTTCTCGCACGACGTACGCGGCGAGCCGGGGCCCGTACTCGTTGTCGGGAACGCTGGTGACCGCTGCCTCACGCATCTCCAGGCGAACGGCGATGAGGTCCCCGACCGGCCCGGGATGCACGTTCCCGTCGCCGCTGACGATCATGTCGTCGGCGCGTCGGTGAGGTGCCGACGCCGCCGCGTCGATCACGCCCGCAGGCTCGTCATGCGGCGCCCTCCAACCGCAGCACCGGGTGTCGACGGTCGGCTCAGCCCGATGCTCGACACGATTCCCGCTTCACATGGAACCGCAGCGGTCCCGATCCCGTCCAAGTCGTCGACCCCCGACACGAGGAGACGACATGTTCACCGGATGGACGACCGACGCCACGGCCTTCCTGGCCGAGATCACCGAAGACAACACCCGCGAGTCCTTCGACGCCCAGCGCCACCGGCTCGTCGTCGACACCCCGATGCGGGCGCTCGCGGCCGAGCTGGAGGCCGAGTTCGGGCCCGTGCGGGTCTTCCGGTCCCACCGCAACCGGCGCTTCCGGCCGGACGCGCCGCCCTACCGCACCGACACCGGCGGGGTCGCGGTCACCGGCGGTGGTGCCGTGCTCGCGGTGGTGCTGTCGGCCACGACGCTGACGGTCTCCGCCGGACACCGGATGTTCGACGGCGGGCAGCTGCGCCGGTTCCGCGCGGCCGTCTGCGAGGAACCGCCGCTCGTGCCCCCTGGGTTCGACCTCGACACCGAGCGCAGGCTCACCGGACTGCCACGCGGCTTCCGC
>JAKDLE010000654.1 GCA_030453005.1 Pseudonocardia sp.
ACCGACCACGTGCAGCGCCAGGCCAAGCAGGGCGAGGTCCCAGCCCACCCCCGTGGCGCCGGGGCCGAACCGGGTCCAGAACTCCGAGTCGGCGTCACCGGTGTGCGCGTGCTCGAGCGTGAGCCGTGCCCGATCCCCCTCGTCAGCGTGAACGATCGCGGTGGATCGCAGGCCACCACCTCGCCGGAGGCGTTGCCCTCGACGTGGTAGCGGCCTCCCAGCCGGAGGTCGCCGCCGACCGGTGCGAACAACCAGCGCGCGAGCCGGTCGGGCTGTGTGCAGGCGGCCCAGAGGTCGTCCACCGTGGTCGGATAGGACTGGCTGATGGTCTGGACCGTGTGCTGCGTCTGCCGGTCACGTTTCACGCTGAGCTCGCGGCGCACCTCGTCGGGCTGCGCTGCGATGATCTGCTCGGATGGCTGGTTCATGACTGCTCCTCGTCCTCGGTCGGTACCTGCGCGTCGCCGTCTCGTCTGGTCTTCTTCCCGCGGGCGATCTCGGTGGCGAGTGCGTCCAGGCGCGGCACCCAGAACCGCCGGAACGGGTCCAGCCACTCGTCGACGCCGCGCAACGGTGTCGGGTCCAGCGAGTACAACCGACGGGTCCCTACCGCCCGTACGCCCGCGAACCCCGACTCCCGGAGCACCTTGAGGTGCTGGGACACCGCCGGCTGGCTGATCCCGAACTCCTCGCCCAGCACGCGGACGACGTCGCCTGCCGGCATCTCGCCGCAGGCCAGCAGTTCGAGGATGCGCCTTCGGGCCGGGTCGCCGAGGACGTCGAACGCGTGCACCCGGCAAGCATAAGCAAGACGTGATATAAGTCAACTTCGATGGACTGCGGCAGCAACACGACCGACGGCTCCTGGTCCGGCGTCTCCGATGGCGTACCGCAGGCCGACCCTGCTTCTCTCCCCGCCCGGGGACACGGATTATGGACTGTTGACCACTCGCCTGGCCACGTCCGCATGCCCGTTCCGGCGACACCAGCTCACGATGTAGCGGGCGTGCTCGCCGCACCACCGGTAGACGACGGGCACCGGCACGGTCGGTTCGACGTGCTCGCCGCGGCGCCAGATGAGGTCACCGAGGTACTCGCGGCCGATCTTTGCGGCCGTGTCGTACTTGACGTTCGCCACCTCGGCGAGCGAGGCGTGTCCGACGGCGCGCCCGGAGGCGATCGCGCCCGCCATCCGCGCGGCGGTGCGCCCACGCCCGTGGGCGAAGTAGCTGTGGATCCGCGGCACCGACGGCATCTCCAACGGGGGGCGGATGATCGGCGCGCCGCCCGCACCCGCACCGCTCACCACCTCCTCGATGATCCCGAACAGTTCCTGGGGCCCGGCCGACTTCTGGTAGACGCCGCGCACCTCGGAGTGCGCGAGCACCTCCTCCAGGTGGTCGCGCTCCGCGCCGTGCCCCTGCGTGGCCATCACCACCGGGGAGGCGCGGTCGGCGTCGCGCAGGATCTGCAGCACGTCGAGGCCGTCGAAGGTGAACTCGGCGCTGGAGTTCCACATCAGGTCGGAGACGACGACGTCGTGGCGCAGCTGTCCCCGCACCGCCCGCTCGACCTGCTCGCGGTCCAGCGCGACGGTCACCGTCCCGCTGGGGAACCGGGCCGCCAACGCAGGCTCGATGATCAGGGCGAGCGGCGACGCCACGAGGATGCGCAGGTCCATGTTGCAAAATCTTGCATGGATGTCGGACTCACCGGCAAGAAGCCTGCGGAAATCGAGACGGTCCGGCCAGTCCTGCCCCTCCCCGTGCGGCCTGGACAGGGCGAGGATGGGTCCGTTCGCCGAGGTGTGACCGACTCGGATGCGAGGCACCGTGCCCGGTGCCCCGGTTCGGGTTCGGCCACCGGATCCGAGGGGGTGTTGGGGACGCCGGGGGCCGTCGGCAGGCGGCCCCCGGCCCCCGTTTGCTCCGCCGACGCGCGCGACCCGTGCAGTTCGCGCGCGCCGTGGGGCCGGCAGGCGTTCGCGAAATGCCGCGCGGCGCTATGCGGTGCGTCGCTACGGTGCACGTCGTGCCTGGTTGACCTGCCCTCCGCCCCCTCGTCCGACGCATGGTCGGCTGGGCGTTGCTGGCCGACACCGTGCCGCTCCACCCCCTCTACGCGCTCCTGTTCGCCGACACCGGCCTGTCCGAGACGCAGATCTCCGCGCTGTTCGTCGTCTGGGCGGGGATCGCGATCGCCGCCGAGGTGCCCTCCGGCGTGCTCGCCGACCGGTTCTCGCGGCGCGGCTGCCTCGTGGCCGCCGGGCTGTTCCAGGCCGCGGGGTTCGCGGTGTGGGCGGTGCTGCCCCAGTTCGCAGGCTTCGCGGTGGGCTTCGTGCTGTGGGGGCTCGGTGGGGCGCTCGTCTCGGGCGCCTAGGAGGCGTTGCTCTACGACGGGCTCGCCGCGGTCGGGGCCGAGGACGGGTACGCCCGCGTCGAGGGGTGGGTGACCGCCGCCGCGCTCGCCGCGGAGGTGCCTGCGGC
The DNA here is from genome assembly GCA_030453005.1 of Pseudonocardia sp. GTDB lineage: Bacteria > Actinomycetota > Actinomycetes > Mycobacteriales > Pseudonocardiaceae > Pseudonocardia. Next base: position 2,487 of record JAKDLE010000654.1, read on the forward strand.
CCTGCTCGCCACCGCGTTGTTCGCGCTCGGCGGGTATCCGCTGGTCGGCTGGGTGAGCGTCGGGGTGGCGCTGGGCTCGTCGGTGCTGGCGGCGCGGCTGCCCGAGCCGGCGCACACCGGAGACGACGGGGGACTCGGCTTCCTCGCGACGTTCCGCTCCGGGGTGCGCGAAGCGGCCGCGA
>JAKDLE010000655.1 GCA_030453005.1 Pseudonocardia sp.
CCGTCCGGCCCGGTCCCGTCCGGCCAGGTCCCGTCCGGCCAGGCCCCGCCCGGCCAGGCCAAGCCCGCCCGGCCGAAGCCCGCCGTGGGCCCGTCGTCCGAACGTCCGGCGCAGGCGTCCGAGACGGGTCCGAAGCGTCCCGGTGCCGCGGGCGCGCCACGGCCGACGCCCACACCTCCCGCGTCCACGCCGGGCCCGGCCGGCTCCTCCGCGGGGGCGGAGCAGGTCGGTCGGAGTGCCCCGGAGCCGGGTTCCGCGCCCGTCCCGGACGAGTCGGCTGCAGCCGCCCGATCCGAGCGCGAGACGGGCAAGGCGGCGCACCGGCTGCCGAGCGGGGCTTACCCGATGGTGGGTGAACAGCCGAGGTCGCTGCGGCCGCGGAGCGAGCCGCAGCCGGAGCCGGGTGAGCTGTTCCGATCCGCGACCGATCGGCACGACGAGCCGGAGCCACGCACCACGGCCGTGCCGCAGCAGCCGGCGGGGGACCAGCCGGGTGCGAACGAGCCGAACACCCGGGCGCCCGGCGCCGAGCGGCCCGCGGAGGACGGGTCGGGGGCCGACGGCGCTTCCGGGGGTGAGCGCACCGCGATGGTGTCCGCGGTGTCGCCGCGCGCAGCGGACCAGCCGAACACGGGTCGCAAGACCGAGCCGGGTGACGTCGAGTCCACGGTCGCGGTCGGCCCGGTCCGCCCGAACGACCCCACGGTGATGGCTCCGGTTCCGACGGCGTCCCGCCCGGACGGGGCCGATCGTCCCGCGGACGAGGACCCGGAGTCATCGGCGAAGCCGGGCGGCACATCCTCGTCCGGGCCGCGTAAGCCGCCGTCGGAGCGCCCGGCGAACGGGCAGGGCGGGTCGAGCCGGCCCACCTCGCCGTCACGCTCCGGATGATGCCGGCTGCGGACCGTCACGCCGGGCGGCGTACGGTGCGCAACCATGCAGCTGGCCGTGCCGCCGCCGGAGGTGCTGCTTCCGCTCGGTGCGGGGGCCGCCGTGCTGGTCGTCGCCCTGATCGTGATCCTGCTGGTCCGGCGCGCACGACGGCGACGGGCCGCGGCGGCAGCCGGCCCGTCGCCGACCGGCACCGACGCGGTGCGCGAGCCTGATCCGGCCGCCTCACGAGATCGGTGGGACGCGCCTGCCGAGCGGGTCGGGTCGGGGCGCACGGTGGCGACCGCGGTCGCACAGGCCCTGGCCGCGCGGGAGGCGCACGCCGGTCCCGCAGATACCCGTGCAGACGCCCGGGACCGCCTTCTCGCCGTCCTGCTCGACGATCCGGTGCGCGCCGTCGGGGCCGTCGTCGAGCTGGAGGACTGTCGCCGCCAGCTGGACCGGCTCACCGACGCCGTGCGGCACGAGCGCGCCACCCTCGCCGACGTGCTGCGACGGCTCTCCTCCGTCGGGCTGGAGTCCGACCAGCTGGCGCGCCTGGCGGGGCTCTCCGCCGCCGAGCTCCGACTGCTGATGCAGGAGACCGCGGAGGCCCGGTAGCGGTGCTCCTCAGCCCGCGACGCGGTGCAGCCGCGCCGAGAGGTGCGGCTGCAGCGGCTGGCCCACCATCGCCCGCTCGTCGACGTAGGCGAGGTCCCCGCCCTCCACGAGGCCGTACAGCCGGTGCGAGGCCTGTACGTCCTGGGCCGACGCGGTGCGCACCACCGCGTCGGTGTGGATCTCCCACGACCGCAGGTCGAGCGCGCGGCCGTAGAACAGCTCCGCGATCCCGGTGGCGTGGGTGATCAGGACCTCGAGCTCGCCACCGTCCTGCGGGCGCCAGAACCCGGTCTCGCGGGCGGCGGGCCGGATGACCCTCCCGTCGCCGTCGAGCAGCCACGAGCGGGCCTCGTAGGACAGGAACGGGCGCCCGTCGTGGGCGAAGACGACCTGCTGACCGTAGGTGTACGGGCCGTCGATCGTGGGGTAGACGACCTCGCCCTCGCCCCGCCAGACCCCGATCAACGGAAGCAGCCCGAGGCACTGCTGGTGCAGGTCCGGGCCTTCACGGAGGTTCGCGGTGTCGTCGGGCACCGGGAGGTCGTCGAAGCGGGGCCGGTTGCGGCGCGGCGAGTCGGGCGCGGCGTTCGCGGGCCCCGAGATCGTCCCGGGGATCTCGGGCTCGCTCACGACGACTCCTCGCCTGCGTCGGGCAGGCCGGGCTCGACGGTGAACAGACGACGGAGCAGGTAGCCGGTGTAGGCGGCCGTGCCCGCGCTGGCCGCGATCAGCAGGCCGGTGAAGAACCAGTGCACCCCCGCACCCTAACCGCGCGCCGCGACACCGGCGGCCCCCACCAACCCGGATTGCAGCAAGGCCACCTTCACGCAACGAGATTGCGTGAAGGTGGCCTTGCTGCAACGGGAGGGAGGGGTCAGGCGACGGCGACCTGCGTCTGGTGCAGGCCGGGGGCGTCGGCGGTCAGGACCGACTCGCCGTTGCCGCTGCGGCTCAGTGCACGGACGGTCCAGGTGCCGGGGGCGGCGAAGAACCGGAAGTCCCCGCCCGCCGACGCGACGACCTCGGCGGTGAACTCACCGGTGCCGTCGAGCAGGCGCACGAACGCGCCCGCGACGGGCTCGCCGCCTGCCAGTACCCGCCCGGCGAGCACGGTCTCCCTGGTCAGGTCGGTGCCCGCGGGCAGCGCCACCGCCTGGTCCGGGGCGCCGCACATC
>JAKDLE010000046.1 GCA_030453005.1 Pseudonocardia sp.
CGAGGTTGCGAAGCGCCACCACCCTCATCAGGTCCCGCCAGCCCGGATTCGCCCGCCCCGCCGGCGCAGGCGGGTGGCGTCCCGCGAGCACGGTGACCGCGCCGCCGGGCAGCCGGGGCAGCAGCCGCGCCCGGAACCATTCATCGAGCGGCGCCAGCAACTCGTAGGTGTCCACGAGCAGCACCGGCCTGCCCGCGCCGCGGATGCCGCCCCCGCCGTCCGGCACGTCGAGGCCCGCCCGCAGCGCCGCCAGGACGGCGTCCGATTCCGGCGCGACGTCGTGCCCGTCGACCCGGATCACGACATCGCCCGTCTCCGCGGCGAGCGCCTCGAACGCGTCCAGCACGCCGGTCTTGCCGATCCCGGTCGGGCCATGCACGTACAACACGGCGAACGGCGGATCCGGCTCCTCCAGCGCGGTCCGGAACAGCTCCACCGCCCCTCAATGCAGCGCCTTCTGTGCCCGCGGCCGATCCGCGCACGCGTTGTGACGCTCGCAGATGCCGCGGACCTGCGCGCGTCGCGATCAGCGGGCGACGGCCCGGCGGATCGGGCATGATCGTACCCGTGGACGATCGCGACGTGAACCTCCTGCGGCGCTGCGTGGACCTCGCCGCCGAGGCGCTGGCGGCAGGCGACGAGCCGTTCGGCTCGGTCCTGGTCGACGCAGGCGGCCGGGTGCTCGCCGAGGACCGCAACCGGGTGGGCGGGGGCGACCACACCCGCCACCCGGAGTTCGCGCTCGCGCGCTGGGCGGCCGATCATCTCACCCCGGCCGACCGAGCGGCGGCGACCGTGTACACGTCCGGTGAGCACTGCCCCATGTGCGCCGCCGCGCACGCCTGGGTCGGCCTCGGCCGAGTCGTTTACGCGAGCTCCGCCGAGCAGCTCGCGTCCTGGCTCCGGACACTCGCCGTCCCGCCGCCTCCGGTGCGGATGCTGCCGATCCGCGACGTCGCGCCGGGCGTAGCCGGCGAGGGCCCGGCGCCGGGTCTCGCGGAGCGGGTTCGCGACCTGCACCGCCGCTTCCACCGGCCCGCCTCCCCGACCCGCCTCGTGACGTCCGTGGACGTCGACGGCCGCGAAGCGGACCCGAGCGAGATGTCCGTGTCGGCCCGGCACGAGGCGGAGCTGGCCGACGGCGGCCGGGTGGTGCTGCTGGACGACCGGGGGTGGGGCTTGTCGCGGCGGTCAGCGCCGGGCGCCGACGAGGGCCACGACATCTGGGCCGCGCAGACCGTGGACGACATCCGGGCGACGGCGCGCGTGGTGGTCGGGCCGGACGAGCCGTTCGGCGGCAGGTCGAGCAAGGACATGGCCGACGAACACTGGACCCACCTGCAGCAGACCCTCCGACGCCACGGCATCGCCGTCGACGCGGCTCGGCTCCGGCGGCTGCCGCACGACATCGTGCTCAGCGAGCGGGTGCTCGCGCGGCTGGGCGGCGCCCGCGGAGACGGGTGACCGCGCGGGGCACGGTCGGGGAACATCGGGAAGCGGCGGATGTTGCGGGTCAGCAGTGTCGCGCCGAGCAGGCCGACGGCAGCGGCGATCAGCAGGTCGGCGGTGTCGATGGCCTACCTGGTGTTCCTGGTGTCGGTGCTCTACGCGATCGCGTTCCTGGCCGACGTCATCGTTCCCCATACCGTGGACAGCGGCCGGGCGACCGGCACGGTGCCGCGCCCGTCCCTGCGGCGGGCCGAGGAGGGCCGCAGAACGCCTCGATCTGGCGACCGAGATCGTCGAGCTGGCCGAGCGGAACGGGGACAGGGAGCGACAGACCGACGGAGTGCTGCTGCGGGCGAACGCCCTGCTGTAACTCGGCTCGCCGACCTTCCGTACCGAGCTGGCGACCCACCTCCGCATGGCGACGGACCTGCACCAGCCCCGCTACGACTACCTCGTGCACACGCGACGAGCCGCGATCGCGATGCTCGACGGCCGGATCAGCACCGCCGAACGGCTCATCGACGAGGCCGCGACGCTCGGGGGGTCGGCGGCGTAGAGCTGGGCGACATCGTGGACGGCATCGTCGTGGCCGAACTGGTCGGCGAGCTGGCTGACGGTCGTTTGGCGCGGCTGGTGCATGCCGTCGCGGATGGACGACCAGAGGTCTTGCGGAGCCGCAATGGCTGAGGGAAGGCCTGGCGCCAGGTGTGACCACCGCCTCGCACGGCGTCGGAGCCGGGGAGATCGACCTCGGCGACGGCGGCCTGACCACCTGGACCGCCGGCTGCACCGTACGGGATACCCTGATCGGCGGACGAGGAGGCGGACGATGACCGAGGCGCTGCTCGACACCATGCCGGCAGGCGGATGGACGACCGACGACCTCGACCGGATGCCGGTGAGCAACGTCCGGCACGAGCTGACCGACGGAGCCATGACCGTGTCGCCCTCGCCGTCCAACCTGCACCAGCACCTGGCCGCACGGTTGGCCGCCCGGCTCGAAGCCGAGGCGCCCCCCGGGCTCGAGGTGGCGATCGCGGTCGAGATCCGCTTCGCCCGGCAGCTCACCCGGATCCCGGACCTGATGCTGGTGCGCAGCGATGACCCCGGCCGGCACTGGTTCGCCCCGGCCGAGGTCGTCGTCGCCATCGAGATCGAGTCGCCGGGCAACCACATCGAGGACCGCACCACCAAGCCGGCGATCTACGCCCGCTTCGGGATCCCGCACTACTGGCGCATCGAGCCCCAGCCGCTGACCGTCACCACCTACCGCCTCGGCGAGGGCGACACCTACCACGAGACCGGCCGCGGCGAGCGGCTGCGGGTCAGCGAGCCCTTCGAGCTGGACGTCCCGCTGGTCGAGCTGCTCCCGAGGTGGGCGCGGCGCGGCTGAGCCCGACGGACTACCGGCGACACTCAGCGGGCTGCAGACGAGGACCGGGACTGGGCCGCGGGTGGCGCCACCGCGCACCACTGGACGCGTAGTTCGTCGTGCCCGCCGGTGCGAAGCCGACCGCGTCGGAGGCCGAGTCGTTCACGGCTTGCGGCTACTGGCGGACCGGCTCGGCGGGCCCGACCTGTGGGGTCGGCCCCGCGGCCGCTGCCATGACCTGATCCACCCCAGGCAACCCGCCACACGCTCACGTCGACAGCGACGATCACCTGCATGGCAACCGTGACGAGGTCGATGCCGCCCTGGTCGGGCGCGCCGTCGAGGTCGTGTTCGACCCGTGCATCGGGACCTCGGGCCGACGTCCGGGGTGTCCTTGTTCCGGCCAGGGCGTCGATCAGCCTCGGCCTCGCCGAGCCCGGGTGGTGCACGCGCCGCGCGACACCGCAGGATTCCGGGCCGCCGTCACGGTCGACGCGCGCCGGGTGCCGCCTCGGACACGCCCGCCGCGGCCCTCGCGGCGTCGGTGGGAACCGACCCGGCCCGCTCCGGCTACGACGTCGTCGAGAACGGCCCGGTCCGCGACGGCCCCCGACCGCGCACGCCGTGCTGATGCGATTCGCCGCACCCGACGGGACACCGGTCGAGGCGCACCAGCTGCACGTCCTCCCGGTCACCGGCACGATCGCGGTCGCCGATACGACGACCGGCGCGACCTCGTCCGCGCCGTGGTGCACTCGCCCGGCGTCTCGCCGTGAGTGGCTACAGCCCCAGTTGGCGCGCGATGAGCATCTTCTGGACCTCGGACGTGCCCTCGCCGATCTCGAGGATCTTCGCGTCGCGGTAGAAGCGGCCGACCGGGTACTCGTTCATGAAGCCGTAGCCGCCGAAGATCTGCGTGGCGTCGCGGGCGTTGTCCATCGCGGCGTTGGACGAGACGAGCTTCGCGATCGCCGCCTCCCTCTTGAACGGCAGGCCCTTGAGCATCTTCGCCGCCGCCGCGTAGTAGGCCAGCCGCGCCGTGTGCGCCCGGACCTCCATGTCGGCGATCTTGAACTGGATCGCCTGGTACTGCCCGATCCGGTTCCCGAACGCCTCGCGCTCGTGGGCGTAGCGCACCGACTCGTCGACGCAGCCCTGGGCCAGCCCGACCGACAGGGCCGCGATCGCGACGCGCCCCTCATCGAGGATGGAGAGGAACTGGGCGTAGCCGCGGCCCCGCTCGCCGACGAGGTTCGCCGCGGGCACGCGCACGTCGTCGAAGAAGAGCTCCCGGGTGTCGGAGGCGCACCAGCCGACCTTCGAGTACGGCTTCGCCACCCGGAACCCCGGGGTCCCGGCCGGGACCATGATCGTCGAGATCTCCTTGCGCTCGTCCTGCGGCGAGCCGGTGATGGCGGTGACGGTGACCACGGAGGTGACGTCGGTGCCGGAGTTCGTGATGAACGCCTTGGAGCCGTTGATCACCCACTCGTCGCCGTCGAGCTTCGCGGTGGTGCGGGTGGCGCCCGCGTCGGAGCCGCCGCCGGGCTCGGTGAGCCCGAACGCGCCGAGCCGCTCGCCCGCGGCCAGCGCGGGCAGCCACTCCTGCTTCTGGGCGTCGGTGCCGAAACGGTAGATCGGCATGGCGCCCAGTGAGACGCCCGCCTCCAGCGTGATCGCCACCGACGAGTCGACGCGGGCGAGCTCCTCCAGCGCCAGGCACAGCGCGAAGTAGTCGCCGCCCATGCCGCCGAACTCCTCGGAGATCGGCAGGCCGAACAGGCCCATCGCACCCATCTTCGCCACGAGGTCGTAGGGGAACTCCTCGCGCTCGTAGAGGTCGCCGATGACGGGGGCGACCTCCTTGCGCGCGAAGTCCTCCACGGTGGCCCGCAGTGCTTCGTGCTCCTGGCTGAGTTCGAGGTCCATGTCAGTTCCCTTCGGCGTCGATGACGAGCAGCGTGGCGTCGCGCGCGACGGTGGTGCCCGCGCGGGCGCGCAGGTCTCGGACGATCCCGTCCACGGGTGCGGTGAGGACGTGTTCCATCTTCATGGCCTCGACGACGACGAGCCGGTCGCCCGCGGCCACCCGCTGGCCGTCGGCGACCTCGACGACGGTGACGGTGCCGGGCATCGGCGAGGTGACCGGTCCGCCCGCGCCCGCGTCGGCGGTGGCCGCGGCGTCCAGCGGCGCCTGCTCGCGGACGCCCCAGGCGAACCCGTCGCGCCCGAGCCACAGGACGTCCCCGTCCCGGGCGCAGTGGTACGCGCGCGTGACACCGTCGAACGTCACCTCGACCCCCTGCGAGTCGGGCTCGGGGTGCGTCCGTGTCGCGGTCTGCGGGCGACCCGAGACCGGCCGGGGTGCGGTGTCGCCCACCGTCACCTCGGCGGCGGCCGCCCGTCCCCGGATGCGGACGTCGACCGGGTCGTGGCCCGAGACGGCCATCCGCCACGTCGTCCACGCCGGTTCGCCGACCCGCCAGCCGCCGGGCACGTCGAACGGGTCGACGACGGCGCCCGTGGGCTCCAGTTCCAGCAGCGTGTGCACGGCCGCGGCGGCGAGCACGTCGGTGGGCAGGCCCGCCGACGCACTCTGCCCCGTGGAGGCACCCTCTCCCGTGGAGGCGGTGTCGGGATGCCCGGCGGTCCAGTCCTCGACCCGACGGCCGACGAGGCCGGTGTCGAGACGCGCGGCGCGGACGTCGTCGTCGGCGAGCAGGGCGCGCAGGAAGCCGATGTTGGTGCCGAGGCCGAGTAGCACGGTGTCGCGCAGGGCGGAGTCGAGGCGGCGGATCGCCTCGGCCCGGTCCGCGCCGTGAGCGATGATCTTGGCGAGCATCGGGTCGTAGTCGCTGCCGACGACCCCGCCTGTCACCACCCCGGAGTCGACGCGGATGCCGGGTCCGACGGGCTCGCGCAGCGCGAGGATGCGCCCGCCCGTGGGCAGGAAGACGGCGGCGCCATCGATGATCGACGCGGTCTCGGCGTAGACGCGCACCTCGACCGCGTGCCCGTGCAGGCGCACGTCGTCCTGGGTGAGGGGCAGCGGCTCGCCCGCGGCCACCCGTAGCTGCAGCTCCACGAGGTCGAGGCCGGTGACGAGCTCGGTGACGGGGTGCTCCACCTGCAGGCGGGTGTTCATCTCCATGAAGAAGAACTGGTCGGGATCGTCGGCGCCGACGATGAACTCGACGGTGCCCGCGCCCGTGTAGCCGACCGCGCGCGCCGCCTCGACGGCCGCCGCACCCATCGCGGTGCGTTGCGTATCGGTGAGCAGAGCAGACGGGGCCTCCTCCACGATCTTCTGGTGGCGCCGCTGCAGGCTGCACTCCCGCTCGCCGAGGTGGACCACGTTGCCGTGCGCGTCGGCCATGACCTGGATCTCGATGTGCCGCGGGGTGGTGACGAGGCGCTCCACGAGCAGTGTGTCGTCGCCGAAGGAGCCGCGGGCCTCGCGGCGGGCGGTGGTGATGGCGTCGGCGAGGTCGTCGGCGCGATGCACCTCGTGCATGCCCTTGCCCCCGCCGCCCGCGCTGGGCTTGAGCAGCACCGGATAGCCGACCTGTTCGACGGCCAGGGCGAGCGCGGCGTCGTCGAGCCCAGCCCCGTCCGACCCGGGGACGACGGGCACCCCGGCCTTCGCCACCGTCTGCTTGGCGCGGATCTTGTCGCCCATCGCCTCGATCGCCGAGGCGGGCGGCCCGACGAACACGATCCCGGCCTCGGCGCAGGCGGCGGCGAACGCGGTGTTCTCGGACAGGAACCCGTAGCCGGGGTGGATCGCCTGCGCTCCGGTGGCGCGGGCCGCGGCGATGACGGCGGGGATCGACAGGTAGCTCTCCGCGGCCGCCGCGGGTCCGATCCGCACCGCCACGTCGGCGAGGCTGACATGTGGAGCGGAGGCGTCGGCGTCGGAGTACACGGCCACCGACCGGACGCCGAGCGTCCGCAGTGTCCGGATCACCCGGACGGCGATCTCGCCGCGGTTGGCGACGAGCACGGAATCAAACACGAGCGGCTCCCATGCTCTCGATGCTTCCAGTCCGCTGATCAAGGCGCAGCGGTCGCTCGGGAAGATCGACAGGCGACGTCAGTGCCTTGATCAGCGGGGTCGGGTCGACGGCGAGTGGGTGGGACACGATGCTCACATCCGGAAGACGCCGAAGTGCGGCGTCTCCAGGGGGGCGTTGGCGGCCGCACTCAGCGACAGACCCAGGACGGTGCGCGTGTCCGCCGGGTCGATCACGCCGTCGTCCCAGATGCGGGCCGTGGAGTAGTACGGGTGGCCCTGGTGCTCGTACTGGGCGCGGATGCGGTCCTTGAACTCCTCCGACGGCTCGGGATCGGTCGGGCTCCGCACGGCGTCGAGCACCAGCGCGGCCTGCTCGCCGCCCATCACCGAGATCCGCGCGTTGGGCCACATGAACAGGAACCGCGGCGAGTACGCGCGCCCGCACATCGAGTAGTTGCCCGCGCCGAACGAGCCGCCGATGATCACGGTGAACTTGGGGACGCGGGTGGAGGCCACGGCCGTGACCATCTTGGCGCCGTTCTTCGCGATGCCGCCCGCCTCGTACGCAGCGCCGACCATGAACCCGGAGATGTTCTGCAGGAAGACCAGCGGGATGCCGCGCTGGTCGCACAGCTCCACGAAGTGCGCGCCCTTGAGCGCCGACTCGGAGAACAGGATCCCGTTGTTCGCCACGATCCCGACCGGGTGCCCGTGCAGCCGGGCGAACCCGGTGACCAGCGTGGTGCCGTACTCGGACTTGAACTCACCGAACCGGGACCCGTCGACGATCCGTGCGATCACCTCGCGCACGTCGTAGGGCGTCCGCGAGTCCGTCGGCACGACCGAGTACAGCGTCGCGGGGTCGACGGCGGGCTCCTCGGTGGGGAGCACGTCCCACGGCCGCGGGGCCCGCTGCCCGAGCGTCCCGACGATCGAGCGGACGATCGTCAAGGCGTGGGCGTCGTCGTTCGCGAGGTGGTCGGTGACACCGGAGACCTTCGAGTGCAGGTCGCCGCCGCCCAGCTCCTCGGCGGTGACGACCTCGCCGGTGGCGGCCTTCACCAGCGGCGGGCCGCCGAGGAAGATCGTGCCCTGGTCGCGCACGATCACGGCCTCGTCGCTCATCGCCGGCACGTACGCGCCGCCCGCGGTGCACGAGCCGAGCACGGCCGCGATCTGCGGGATGCCCTGTCCGGACATCTGCGCCTGGTTGTAGAAGATCCGCCCGAAGTGCTCGCGGTCGGGGAACACGTCGTCCTGCTCGGGGAGGAACGCGCCACCGGAGTCGACGAGGTAGATGCAGGGCAGCCGGTTGTGCAGGGCCACCTCCTGCGCGCGCAGGTGCTTCTTCACGGTGACGGGGAAGTACGTGCCGCCCTTGACGGTGGCGTCGTTGGCGACGATCACGCACTCGCGCCCCGCCACCCGCCCGACGCCGGTGATCACCCCCGCGCCGGGCGCGTCGCCGTCGTACATGCCGTACGCGGCGAGCGGGGAGAGCTCCAGGAACGGGCTGGACGGGTCGACGAGGGAGTCGACGCGGTCGCGCGGCAGCAGCTTCCCGCGCTCGACGTGGCGGGCGCGGGAGCGCTCCGAGCCGCCGAGGCGGGCGGCGGCGAGCCGTGCGCGCAGGTCGTCGAGGAGGGCGCGGTGGCCTGCCTCGTGGAGTTCCCCGGCGGACGGGTCGGCAGAGCCGGTGAGAACCGTGGTCACAGCCCCTCCTTGGTTAGCGGTCATTAACAATGTTAGCGGTCATTAACCGCGGGCGCTAGACTGCCCCGTATGATGGCGTCCCCGGTGGTGCGGTCCCGGCGTGAGCAGATCCTCACCGTGGCCGCCGAGCTGTTCGCCCGCCACGGCTTCCACGGCGTGAGCATCGCCGACCTCGGTGCGGCCGTGGGCGTCAGCGGCCCTGCGCTCTACCGGCACTTCCCCGGCAAGGAGGCACTGCTCGCCGAGCTGCTCGTCGGCATCAGCGAGCACCTGCTCGCCGGCGGGCGGGAGCGCGTCGCCGCCTCTGAGGACCCACACGAGGCGCTCGCCGCGCTCGTCGACTTCCAGGCCGCGTTCGCGTTCCGCGAGCCCGAGCTGATCGTGGTGCAGGACCGCGACCTCGCCAACCTCTCCCCGACCGCCCGCCGCCGCGTGCGACGGCTGCAGCGCACCTACGTCGAGATCTGGGTCGACACGCTGCGCCGTGCTCATCCCGGGCTCACCGCGGAGGCGGCGCGGGTGGCGGCGCACGGGGCGTTCGGGCTGCTCAACTCCACGCCGCACAGCGTGGCGGGTCAGAGCGGGGGCCGCAGCTCCGAGGCCGCCGCGCTGCTGCGCCGGATGGCCCTCGCCGCGCTGCGCGACCTCGCCGCGTGACGGCGGCATCCGCGGCCCCGCCGGGTGGCGTCCGGTGTGTGCCCGACGAGCCGTGCGCCCGGGTCGACACCGCCCCCACGACCGCACCCAGGTCGAGGTCACCCGGAAGGACGCGCGCGTCGACGTCACCACCTCGGCCGATCAGGCCTCGCAGGCCGCGGTGCTCCGGGCCGCCTTCCCCGAGTACGGCGTGGTGGATGAGGACGGCACGCGTCGCGAGCCGGACCCATCATCTGCCGGTCGCTCTACGTCGGGCGGGCGATGGCGCCGTGGGACATCAGCGCGGGTCAGCTGATCTTCGAGGAGGCGGGCGGGCGGCTCACGGATCTCACCGGCACGCGGGTGGGCAGCGCCGCGACGACCGACGTCGTGGCCACCAACGGCGGAGTCCACGACGAGCTGACGGCCGTGCTGGGCGGGCACTGAGACCGGTCAGCGCGCCGGTCGCCCCCAGGCCGGTCGAACCTCGGCGAGGACGTCGTCGATGCCCGTCGCGGACGGCAGGCTCGCGCCTCCGGCGATCGCCCTGAGCCAGCCCGCCTCCCGCTCCGCCACCGCCGCGGCCAGTTCGACGACCTCGTCGAGCCGGTCGTGAGGCACGACGACCAGACCGCTGGCGTCGCCACGGATCACGTCCCCCGGCTGGACGGCGACACCGCCGCACTGGATCGCCACGTTGATCGCCCCCGGTCCGCGGTTCGAGCCGGTGGCGGGGTGGGCGCCGCACGCGAACGTCGGCAGGCCCGCGTCGTCGAGGCCGTCGAGGTCGCGGACCGCCCCGTCGACGACCAGCCCGACGCCTCCGAGGTCGGCGATCGTCCGCCCGACGATGTCACCGACCACAGCCGCGTCACGGCGGCCGCCGCCGTCGACGACCAGCACGTCCCCGCTGCGCATCACGTCCACGGCCTTGAGGACGAAGAGGATGTCGCCCGGGGTGGTCCAGACCGTCACCGCGGGGCCACAGATCTCCGGTCCACCGGCCACGGGCCGCAGCGACGGACCGACCACCCCGACCGGCCCGCCCGCGTCGGCGATCTGGGTGGTGGCGAAGCCCCGCAGGGCCGCGACCGCCGCCGGGTCCGGCCGCGGAGCGGTCTCGTTGATGACCCACTGCTGCGGATGCGACTTGCTCACGAGCCCTCCAACGCCGGCGACCTCCGGGACGCTACCGCCACCGCACCGCGGTGGTCGGCTCACGCGGCCGGGCCGCAGGGCGGATCCGCGTCCACCGCACGCCGTGGTCGTCGGCACAGCAGTGGTGTGCGTCAGACGGTGATCACGACGTCTGCTGCGCCACCAGCTCCGCCACCGCGGCGCGGGCGGCCATCGGGTCCGCGGCCGCGCCGGCCGCGGCGACTTGCCCGGCGA
>JAKDLE010000656.1 GCA_030453005.1 Pseudonocardia sp.
ACCGCCGCGGGCGGCGGAAGAGCTCCGGGTCCTGCGCGTGCAACCGGTCGGCGACGCCGAGGTGCCAGTCGTGCGGGCGGGTGTGGAAGACCTGGGCCCGCGCGGCGAGCACCTGGAACGGCGCGAGCGCCACACCGGTGAGCCCGTCGGTGGGCGCGCAGTAGCGGCGGTAGGCCGCGCGGAACGCGGCCGTGTCGGCCCGGCGCGTCGCGACGCCGTCGGCCAGGGCCGCGACGGCGACACCGCGGGCCGCGGCGGCCGCCAACGCCGACCCGGCCGCGGCCAGCCCGGCCTCCCCGGCCGCGGCCACCGCCGCGTACTGCCCGCGGATCAGCCCGCCCGCCTTCACGCTCCACGGCAGCAGTTCGGCGTCGAGCAGCAGCCAGTCGGTGTCCAGCTCGGCCCACAGCCCGGCGGCGGCCACGGCCGCGGCCACCCGGGCGAGCAGCCGCCCGGTGAGGTCGGGGGTCAGGACGGCGCGCCCGGTGCGGGTGACGGCGGACCCGGAGGCATCCCGGTGCACCAGCACGACCGTGCGCGAGCCCATGTGCTTCTCCTGGCACACCAGCTCCGTCACGCCGTCGCGGCGGTACCCGGCGAACGCCTCGACCGGATGCTCCAGCACGTCGTCGCGGGCCGAGGTGCCCGTGGGCGCCATCGTCGGTGGCAGGTACGGGAGCAGGCGCGGGTGGACCGCGAACCGGCTCATCACCTCCAGCGCCGCGGCCGCCTGCTCCGCCCGCACCGTCACCGGCCCGTGGTGGGCGGTCTCGACGATCCGCTTGCCCGCGACGTCACCGAGGTCGAGCACGTCCGGCGCCCGGGGCGGCCGCTGCGCGACGAGCGGGCGCACCGGCTCGTAGTACACCCGGTGCGCGTCGACGGCGACGATCTCGCGCTCCGGGTAACGCAGCGCGGTGAGCGCACCGCCGAACACCGCACCGGTGTCGAGGCACAACGTGTCGTTGACCCACTCCGGCTCCGGGGTCGGCGTGTGCCCGTAGACGACGGTGGCGGCACCGCGGTAGTCCTGGGCCCACGGGTAGCGCACCGGCAGACCGAAGGAGTCGGTCTCACCGGTGGTGTCACCGTAGAGCGCGAGGCTGCGCACCGCCCCCGACGCGCGCCCGTGGTAGCGCTGCGCCAGCCCGGCGTGGGCGACGACGAGCCGCCCGCCGTCGAGGACGTAGTGCGCCACCAGCCCGTCGCAGAACGCGCGGACCCGCGCCCGGAACTCCTCGGTCTCGTCGGCGAGCTGGGCCAGCGACTCGGCCAGCCCGTGGCTCACCGTCACCTTCCGCCCGTCCAGCGCGCGCACCAGCTTCTGCTCGTGGTTGCCGCAGACGCACAGCGCGTCGCCTCCCGCGACCATCCCCATCGCCAGGCGCAGCACGCCGGGGGTGTCGGGGCCGCGGTCGACCAGGTCGCCGACGAACACCACCCGCCTGCCCTCGGGGTGGCGCGCCCCGACCGGGCGCCCGTGCTCGTCGCGGGCGAGCAGGTATCCGAGCGCACCGAGCAGCTCCTCCAGCTCGACGCGGCAGCCGTGGACGTCCCCGACGACGTCGAACGGGCCGGTCTCGGCGCGCAGGTCGTTGCGCAGCGGCTCGATCGTCACGCCCGCCGCGTCGACCTCCTCGGGCGAGCGCAGCACGTGGACGCGGCGGAACCCCTCGCGCGCCAGGCCGCGCAGCGACCGCCGCAGCTCCGCGCTCTGCCTGCGCACCACGTGCGGGCCGAAGGGCCGGTCGGGGCGCGCGGCGTTGCGCTCGTGGCACACGCCCTCGGCGACGTCGAGCACGATCGCCACCGGCAGCACGTGGTGCTCCCGCGCCAGCGCGACGAGCGGGGCCCGGGCCTCGCGCTGCACGTTCGTCGCGTCCACGACCGTGACGCGGCCCGCGGCCAGCCGCCTGCCCGCCACGAAGTGCAGTGCCTCGAACGCGGGCACCGTCGCGGACTGGTCGTTCTCGTCGTCGGCGACCAGGCCGCGGAACCGGTCGCTCGACAGCACCTGGGTACTCGTGAAATGCCGGTGCGCGAACGTCGACTTGCCGGAGCCGGACGCGCCGACGAGCACGACGAGCGCCATGTCCGGGATCGTCAGGAGGTTCACGACGCGAACACCGCCAGCTGCGTCGCCGGGCCGAGCCGGTCGTCCTCGGGCCCGACCGGCAGGTACCGCACGCGGTAGCCGTGCCGCTGCGCCACCCCGTCGGCCCAGGTCCGGAACTGCGCGCGCGTCCACTCGAACCGGTGGTCGACGTGCCGCAGCTCGCCGCGGCCCAGCGACGCGAAGCGCGCGTTGTACTCCGCGTTGGGCGTGGTCACCACGACCGTGCCCGGGTGGGCCACCCCGAACACGGCGTGCTCCAGCGCGGGCAGCCGGTCGACGTCGACGTGCTCGATCACCTCCATCAGCACGGCGGCGTCGAACCCCGCGAGGGAGGCGTCGGTGTAGGTCAGCGCCGACTGGCGCAGCGTGACCCGCGCCGCAGCCCGCTCGGTCAGCTGATCGAGCCGCAGTGCGCGCGCCGCCGCCGCCAACGCCCGCACCGACACGTCGACGCCGACGATGTCGGTGAACGCCGGGTCGGCCAGCAGGTCGCGCAGCAGCGCACCGCCGCCGCACCCCAGGTCGAGCACCCGGCTCG
>JAKDLE010000047.1 GCA_030453005.1 Pseudonocardia sp.
TCCGCCGCATCGAGCCGATGCAGCCGGGTGTAGGCCCCGCGGATCTTGAACGACCCGGTGCGCTGCAGGTTCTCGCACTTGAGCCATACGGGTCCCCCGCAGCGTTCGCTGAGCACGCGCGAACCCGCGACAGCGGTGGTGGTCACGACGCCGGTGAGCAGCTCCCGAGCGGCGCGGATGTGATCCACGCCGACGGGAGGCACCGGCCGGGTACTCGGTTGAGCGACGGCCATGCTCGGCATCCTCGCACCCCTCCCCACCGCTCCGCCGTTCACGTGAGAGCGCCCGGCAGATGCGGGGTTCGGTCAGGGAGCCGCGCCCAGGTGTCCGGGTGGATCGCTTCGGGTCGCGTGATGGGAGTCGGCGATCCTGTTATCGGATCGACGGCGACGACAACGCCGCGAGGTGTCGCCTGGCCGACGCGAGCCGGACCCATCATCTGCCGGTCGCTCTGAACTTCTCCGGCGAC
This sequence comes from Pseudonocardia sp., assembly GCA_030453005.1. Classification (GTDB taxonomy): domain Bacteria; phylum Actinomycetota; class Actinomycetes; order Mycobacteriales; family Pseudonocardiaceae; genus Pseudonocardia. Next base: position 470 of record JAKDLE010000047.1, read on the forward strand.
GACGCGAAATTGTCGGACCCGGGTTCTACGCTCGCGGCATACCGAGGGGAGTGACCGTGACCACGATCGAAAGGCCCGCGCAGGACGACTTCCTCGCGCTGGCGCAGCCCTACCGGCGCGAGCTGTTGGCGCACTGCTACCGCATGCTCGGCTCGGTGCACGACGCCGAGGACATGCTCCAGGAGACGCTGGTCCGGGCCTGGCGCGCCTACGACCGGTTCGAGGGGCGCTCGTCGCTGCGCACCTGGCTCCACCGGATCGCCACCACCACCTGCCTCACCGCGCTGGAGGGCCGCAAGCGCCGCCCGATGCCCACCGGTCTGCACGCCACCGGTTCCGATCCCGACGGGCCGCTGCTCGTCGACTCCGAGGTGCCCTGGCTGGAGCCGGTGTCGGATGCCGCGGTGGGAGCCGACCCGGCGTCGGTCGTCACGTCCCGGTCCTCGATCCGGCTCGCGTTCGTCGCGGCGTTGCAACACCTGCCCGCCCGGCAGCGGGCCGTGCTGCTGCTGTGCGAGGTGCTGCAGTGGAAGGCGTCCGAGGTGGCGGAGCTGCTCGACACGTCCACCGCGGGGGTCAACAGCGCGCTGCAACGCGCCCGCGCACAGCTCGCCCGGGTGGCGCCCAGCGAGGACGACGCCGCGGCGCCGCTGTCCACGCGCCACCAGGAGCTGCTCGACCGCTACGTCGCGGCGTTCGAGGTCAAGGACGTCGCGGGCATCGTCTCGCTGCTCGCCGCCGACGTCGTCTGGGAGATGCCGCCCTACCCCGACTGGTACCACGGTCGCGAACACGTCGCCCGGCACCTGGAGACACGCTGCCCGGGAGGTCCGGGCGATCTGCGTCTCGTGCCGATCGCCGCCAACGGACAGCCCGGCCTCGCCTTCTACCTCCGCGGCGAGGACGGCGCGTTCCACGCCTTCAACCTGCAGGTCCTCACGCTCTCCGGCGGTGCCGTCACCCACGTCGCCACGTTCCTCGACCCGGGACTGTTCCCGGCGTTCGGCCTGCCCGCCACGCTGGGAGCCGAGCCGTGAGCGACCTCTTCGCACATCACGCGTACAGCGGAGGTGAACCGGTCGGCGCAGCGGGGAACAGGCCGGTAGCCTCGGGGCAGGACGAACGCCGATCACGAAAGCCGGTCGTCCGATCACCCGGGGGAGGACGTCATGACACGGTCGCGGATCCTCGCGCCGCTGATGGCGGCCGTCGCGCTCGTCGGGGTGGCACTGGCGACGGTGCGAGGCGCGGGCTGCGACGACCCGGGGTACCTCGCGCCGGTCGACGGCGGCTACGAGCTGGTCGGCGGTTGTGTGGCCGCGGGCGATCTCCTGGTGTCCGAGCCGCCCGCGGGCGATCCCGCACAGACGGCCGACGCCGAGCGGGGCTGAGCCGCGCGGCGAGCCGCCCCCCGGCTCGCCTGCCAGGGCCCCGCTCGCCTGCCAGGGCCCCGCTCGCCTGCCAGGGCCCGCTCGCCTGGCCGGGACCCCGGGGAGGTGTCGCGCCCTCAGCCCAGCAGCTTGTCCAGCGTGATGGGCAGTTCGCGCACCCGGACACCGGTGGCGTGGTGCACGGCGTTGGACACCGCCGCGGCCGCGCCGACGATGCCGATCTCCCCGATACCCTTGGACCCCATCGCGTTGACGTGCGGGTCGTGCTCGTCGAGCCATCCGACGTCGATCTCGCCGACGTCGGCGTTGGCGGTGATGTGGTACTCGGCCAGGTCGTGGTTGACGACGTGCCCGAACCGGGGGTCCATCACCGAGGTCTCGTGCAGCGCCATCGACAGTCCCATCGTCATGCCGCCGAGGAACTGCGAGCGCGCCAACCGGGCGTTGATGATCTTCCCGGCGGCGAACACGCCGAGCATCCGGGGCACCCGCACCTCGCCGGTGTCGGCGTCCACCCTGGCCTCGACGAAGTGCGCACCGAACGCGAACATCGCGTAGTCGTCGGTGGCCGGGTTGGCCTGGACCGCGGCCTCGACCTCGTCGCCGTCGGAGGGGTCGGCTCCGAACTTGGCCCGGAACGCCCGCGCCGCCTCGACGACGGCCGAGCCCCAGGTCGTCATGCCCGACGATCCGCCCGCCACGGAGGCCTCCGGGTACCTCGTGTCCCCGATCCGCACCTCGACGGACGCGAGGTCGGCCCCGAGCGCGTCGGCGGCGATCTGAGCCAGCGACGTCCAGGTGCCGGTGCCGAGGTCGGCGGCCCCGATCTCGGCGACGTAGCGGCCGCCGGAGAAGCGCACGGTCGCCGTCGACTTGGGCATCCGGTACACCGGGTAGACCGACGAGGCGACACCCGTGCCGACGAGCTGGTTCCCCTCGCGCCGCGAGCGCGGCGCCGGGTCGCGGTCGGCCCAGCCGAAGCGTTGCGCGCCCTCGCGCAGGCACGCCACGAGGTTGCGGCTGGAGAACGGCTTGCCGGAGTCGGGATCGATCTCGGTGTCGTTGACGACCCGCAGCTCGACCGGGTCCATGCCCAGTTCCTGGGCCAGCTCGTCCATCGCCACCTCGGTGCCGAACATGCCGGGGCACTCCCCCGGCGCCCGCATCCAGGACGGCACGCCGACGTCGAGCGCCGCCAGCCGGTGCGAGGTGCGCCGGTTCGGCGCGGCGTAGAGCGACCGGGTGGACACCGCCGTCTGCTCGGCGAACTCCTTGATCCTCGCGGTCTGCTCGACGACGTCGTGCGCGATCCCGGTGAGCGTGCCGTCGCGGTTCGCGGCCAGCGTGACGTGCTGGATGGTCGGCGTGCGGTAGCCGGCGACGTCGAACATCTGCTGGCGGGTCAGCGCGAGTCGCACCGACCGGCCGGGGACGGCGCGCGCCGCCATCGCGGCGAGCACGGTGTTCGCCTTGAGCTGCCCCTTCGACCCGAACGCACCGCCGACGTACGGGCAGACGACGTGCACGGCGTCGGGCTCCAACCCGAGCACCTTCGCGACGGCCTTCCGCACCGGGTGCACACCCTGGGTGGAGTCCCAGAGCGTGAGCACGCCGTCCTCGGACCGGGCCGTGGTGGTGTGCGGCTCCAGCGGGTTCTGGTGGTACATCGCGGTGGTGTAGGTCTGCGTCACCGTGACCTCCGCGGCGGCCAGTGCGGCCTCGATGTCCCCCTCGTTCGAGTCGGTGGGGAACCCGCCGTTCACCGCGTCGGGCCGGTAGAGGTCATCGCGGGAGTCCGAGAGCACGACGTCGTGCGGCGCCTGGTCGTAGGTGACGGCCACGAGGTCGGCCGCCTGCCGCGCGACCTCGCTGGTCTCGGCCACCGCGGCGCCGATGATCTGGCCGCGGAACGCCACCTCGTGGGTCTGCAGCACGGCCAGCTCGGCGTCATCGGTGTTCGCGAGGCGCTCGGCGTCGTCCGGGGTGAGCACCGCGAGCACCCCGTCGAGCGCGAGTGCGGCCGAGGTGTCGATCGCGGTGATCCGGCCGCGCCCCACCGTGGACTGCACCGGATGGCAGAACGCGGGGTTCTCCACGGGGTGCTCGTAGGCGTACGGCGCGGTGCCGGTGACCTTGCGGACCCCGTCGCGGCGGGCCGGTCCCCGGCCGATGGCCTGGTGTTCGAGCATCTCGGTCATCGCGGGTCTCCTGTCTCGGATGCGGCCAGGTCGCGCAGCACGGCGGTGACCGTCGCCGCGGCGAGCGGGATCTTGAACGCGTTGCCGCCGTCGAGGCCGTCCACGCCGCGCGCGTCGGTCAGCTCGGCCTCGATCGCCGCCCGGAAGTTGGCAGGCGTGGGCGCCGCGCCGCGCAGCTGCTCCTCGGCGCGGGTGGCGCGCCACGGCTTGTGGGCCACGCCGCCGAGCGCGACCCGGACGTCGCGGACCACCCCGTCCGCGACGTCGAGCACGGCGGCCACGCTGACGAGCGCGAACGCGTACGAGGCCCGGTCACGCACCTTCCGGTACGCCGAGCGGCCCCTCATCGGAGGCAGCTCGACGCCGGTGATCAGGTCGCCGTGCTCCAGCACCGTGTCGCGCTCCGGGGCGTCGCCCGGGAGGCGGTGCAGCTCGGTCAGCGGGATCACGCGCTCGCCGTCGGGGCCGAGCACCCGGACCCGCGCGTCGAGCACCGCCATCCCCACGGCCATGTCCGAGGGGTGGGTGGCGACGCAGTGCTCGGAGGCGCCGAGAATCGCGTGGTTGCGGGTCCATCCGGCGCCGTCGTGGGTCGGCGCCGGACGGCCGGGCACCGCGAGCGCCGAACAGCCTGATCCGGGCTCACGCTTGTTGCACGGCGTCGAGACGTTCTGGAAGTAGACGCAGCGCGTGCGCTGCAGGAGGTTGCCGCCGGTGGTGGCCATGTTCCGCAGCTGGCCCGAGGCGCCGGCGAGCAGCGCCTGCGACAGCACCCGGAACCGTTCCCGCACGCGCGGGTCGGCGGCCAGGTCGCTGTTGCGGACCGCGGCCCCGACACTCAGCCCACCGACGCCGAGCCCGCCGCCGTCGCCGTCGGTGATCTCCGCCGAGGTCAGCGACGTGACGTCGACGAGCAGGTCGGGGGAGACGATGCCGAGCTTGAGGTGGTCGACGAGGTTGGTGCCGCCGCCGAGGTACACGGCGGCCGGATCCTCCGCGACGGAGCGCACGGCGTCGACGACGTCCCCGGGGGCCTGGTAGGCGAAGGGCTTCACCGGGCACCGCCCGCGTTCGTCCCCTCGCGCCGGGGGGCGGCGGCCTGCACGGCGGGCACGATGTTCGCGTACGCGCCGCAGCGGCACAGGTTGCCGCTCATGCGCTCGGCGATCTCGTCGTGGTCGAGCTCGGCGGTCGTGCCGGGCTCGGTGACGGCCGAGGGCCAGCCGTCGGCGTACTCGGCGAGCATCCCGACCGCCGAGCACACCTGCCCGGGCGTGCAGTAGCCGCACTGGAAGGCGTCGTGGTCGATGAACGCCTGCTGCACGGGGTGCAGCCCGCCGTCCTGCCCGAGCCCCTCCGCCGTCGTGATCTCCGCGCCGCCCTGCGTGACCGCGAGGGTGAGACAGCTCAGCGTGCGGCGGCCGTCGGTGAGCACGGTGCACGCCCCGCACTGGCCGTGGTCGCAGCCCTTCTTGGCGCTGGTGTTGCCGATCCGTTCCCGCAGGGCGTCGAGCAGGGTGGTGCGGGTGTCGATCGTGAGGTGGTGGTCTTGGCCGTCGATCCGGAGTGTCAGTTCGGTCTCCACTCCGCAGGCGTACCCCCCGGTGCCTGTTCTAGGCGCGATCCAGGGCGGCGCGCAGGTCGTCGGCGAGGTCCGGGGCGTCCTCGATGCCGACGGAGAGCCGGACGAGGTTGTCGGGCACCTCCAGCGCCGAGCCCGACACCGAGGCGTGGGTCATCGCCGCCGGGTGCTCGATCAGCGACTCGACGCCGCCGAGCGACTCCGCGAGGGTGAACAGCCGCGTGCCCGCGCACACCCGCAGCGCCGCCTCCCGGCCTGCGGCCACGGTGAACGAGACCATCCCCCCGAAGCGCCGCATCTGCTTGGCCGCCACCTCGTGGCCCGGGTGCTCCGCCAGTCCCGGGTAGAGCACCTGCGAGACGGCGGCGTGCCCGGCGAGCATCTCGACGATGCGCTCGGCGTTGTCGCAGTGGCGCTCCATGCGCACCGCGAGGGTCTTGACACCGCGCAGCGTGAGCCAGGCGTCGAACGGCCCGGGCACCGAGCCGACGGAGTTCTGGGTGAACAGCAGCCGCTGCGCCAGCTCGTCGTCGCTGGTCATGAGCGCGCCGCCGACCACGTCGGAGTGCCCACCCACGTACTTCGTGGTGGAGTGCAGCACCACGTCGGCACCGAGGGCGAGCGGGTTCTGCAGGTAGGGCGAGGCGAAGGTGTTGTCGACGACGAGCCGCGCGCCGGCCGACTGCGCGACACCCGCCAGCGCGCCGATGTCGGCCACGCCCAGCAGCGGGTTGGTGGGCGTCTCGCACCAGACCAGGCGGGTGGTGGGGCGCAGCGCGGCGCGCAGCGCGTCGAGGTCGCCCAGGTCGGCGGGCGTGTACTCGATACCCCACCCGGTCAGCACTTTGTCGACGAGCCGGAACGTGCCGCCGTAGGCGTCGTGCGGGATGACGACGTGGTCGCCCGGCTTGAGCAGCACGCGCAACAGCACGTCGGACGCGCCCATCCCCGAGCCGAACGCGACGGCGTGCCTGCCGCCCTCCAGCGCGGCCAGGCACTCCTGTAGCGCGGTGCGGGTGGGGTTGGCCGAGCGCGAGTACTCGTACCCCGCGCGCAACCCCCCGACGCCGTCCTGGGCGAAGGTGGACGACGGGTGGATCGGCGTGATCACCGCGCCGGTGGTGGGGTCGGGCTCCTGGCCCACGTGGATCGCGTTCGTCGAGAAGCCGGGCATGGGGCCAACGCTACGCCCCCGTGATCGCCGCCTGCGGTACAGGAGGTTCAGCCACGAGTCCCCTGTACCGCACGCGGTGATCATGGCCCGAACAGCGTGTCGAGATGCGCGTCGAAGACGGCGAGGGCCTCGTCGGCCGAGTAGTGCCCGCCCAGCACGTGCACCCCCAGCCCCTCGACGAGCGCGAGCAGCGCCGTCGCCGCCCGGAGGGGATCGACCGTGGTCACGGCCTCCCCCGCGGCCTGCGCCGCGCGGATCCGGTCGCCGACGAAGGCCCGCATCTGTGCGGTGTTCTCCCGCAGCCCCTCCGCGACGGTCGGACGCACCGCGGCGTAGGCCTGGAACGCCAGCGCCACCTGCCCCTCCACGGTGCGCTCCTCGTCCAGCGGGAGGAGCTGGACCAGCAGAGCCCGCAGCATCTCGCGCAGCGGTGTGTCGGCGTCGCCGCCCGCGGCCAGCCGGGCCGCGACGTTCTCGCTGACCCGACCCAGCGCGAAGACCATCATCTCGTCCTTGTCGCGGAAATAGTGCTGCACCATGCCCACCGACACGCTGGCCTCGGCCGCGACGTGCCGCAGGCTGACGGCCTCCAGGCCGCGCTCGGCGGCGACGCGCATCAGCGCGGCGGCGATCCGCGTCCGCCGCTCGTGACGGTCGACCTTCCGGGGCACGGGACCACTCTTTCACAGTGCACCCGTATTGACACCTCGGTTACAGTACAACTGCATTGCCAAAGGAGGAACGCCATGACGACCCTTCCCCTCGACCGACCCGACCCGCTGCGCCCACCGCCCGCCTACGCCGAGCTGCGCGAGGACGACCCCGTCGCGCGGGTCACCACCCCGGACGGGGCCAGGGCGTGGCTGGTCACCGGCCACGACGCCGTCATCACGGTGCTGACCGACCCGCGGTTCGGGGTGACGCCCCCCGGCGGCGCCCATCCCGGCAACGACACCCTGTTCCAGGACGGCGAACGGCACGCCCGCCTGCGCCGCCTGGTCTCGCGGGTCTTCACCCCCCTCAGCATCGACGCGCTGCGCGAGCGGGTGGCGGAGCAGGCCGAGGCGCTCGTCGCGGAGATGGTCGAGAAGGGGGCACCGGCCGACCTCGTCGACGCCGTCGCCGCCCCGCTGTCCATCACCGTGATCGGGGAGCTGCTCGGCGTCACGACCGCGGAGCTGAGCAGGTTCCGCCGGTCGGCCGACGCTGCTCTCACCGGCACCGACCCCGCCGCGCTCGCGCAGGGCTGGGCGGCGCTGCAGGAGCTCGTCGCAGGCCTCGTCGAGGACAAACGCCACGATCCCGGCGACGACCTGCTCAGCAGCCTGATCACGGTTCGCGACGCCGATGACGGCAGGCTCAGCGACGGCGAGCTCGTCGCGATGGCCACCGTGCTCGTCGCCGCGGGGTACCTCAGTGCGGCCAACGCGATCGCGGTCGGCGCGATGCAGCTGGTGACGCTGGGCCGCCTCGCCGACGTCGCCGACCCCGCGACCCGGGAACCGGCCGTCGAGGAGCTGCTGCGCTACCAGTCCGGGGTCACCGGAGAGCCGCTGCCCCGCTGGGCCCGGGTCGACCTGGAGCTGGCGGGCGTGCCGGTCGCGGCGGGCGAGATGGTGCTCGTCCGGCTGGAGGCCGCCGACCGCGACCCGAGCCGATTCCCCGACCCCGACGCGTTCGACCCGACCCGCGAGGGCACCCACCTGGCCTTCGGCCGCGGCCCACACCACTGCCTCGGCGCCGCACTGGCCCGCCTGGAGCTCGGGGCCGCCCTCGGCGCCCTCGCGACCGGGCTCCCGAGCCTGCGCCTCGCCGTCCCGGTCCCAGACGTCGAGTGGGTGCACGGCTACGCCGACTCCGGCCCGGCCGCGCTGCCCGTCACCTGGTGACGACCGACCGCACCGCCGTCGTGGTGCCCGCACCGCCGTCCGGGCGGCGGTGCCGACCCGACAACGGCGGTGCGGTTCAATCGGTCAGCCGCCGGAGCCGAGGAACGCGAGCACGTCGGAGCGGGTCACCACGCCGGCAGGCTTGCCGTCCACCAGCACGAGGGCGGCGTCGGCGGAGGTGAAGGCGCCCATGGCGCTGTCCAGCGCCTCGTTCGCCCCGAGGGTGGGCAGCGCGGGCGACATGTGGTTCTCCAGCCGGTCGGCGAGCTGGGCGCGGCCGGTGAACAGGGCGTCGAGCAGGTCGCGCTCGACGACGGCACCGGCGACCTCGGCGGCCATGACCGGCGGCTCCGCGCGCACGACGGGCATCTGCGAGACGTGGAACTCCCGCAGGTAGTGCACGGCGTCGGCGACGGTCTCGTTCGGGTGGGCGTGCACCAGGTCGGGCATCGTGCCGTCCTTGCGACGCAGCACGTCACCGACGGTGGAGCCCTCGGTGGGCGGCAGGAAGCCGTAGCCCGACATCCACGCGTCGTTGAACACCTTGCCCAGGTATCCCCGGCCGCCGTCGGGCAGCAGGACCACGACCACCGCGTCGGCAGGCAGCGAGCGGGCCACCCGCAGGGCGGCGACCGTGGCCATCCCGCACGAACCGCCGACGAGCAACGCCTCCTCGCGGGCGAGGCGGCGCGTCATGTCGAAGGAGTCGCCGTCGGACACCGCCAGGATCGCGTCGCACACGTCCTTGTCGTAGGTGGCGGGCCAGAAGTCCTCGCCGACGCCCTCCACCAGGTAGGGCCTGCCCCCGCCACCGCTGTAGACCGAGCCCTCGGGGTCGGCTCCGATGATCTGCACCCGCCCGTCGGACACCTCCTTGAGGTAGCGCCCGACGCCGCTGATCGTGCCGCCGGTGCCGATGCCCGCCACGAAGTGGGTGATGCGGCCGTCGGTCTGCTCCCAGATCTCCGGACCGGTGGCGAGGTAGTGCGACTCGGGGTTGTGCACGTTCGCGTACTGGTTGGGCTTCCAGCCGCCGTCGATCTCGGTGGCCAGCCGGTCGGAGACGTTGTAGTAGGAGTCCGGATGATCGGGCTCCACCCCCGTCGGGCAGACGACGACCTCGGCGCCGTACGCGCGCAGCACGTTGCGCTTGTCCTCGCTGACCTTCTCGGGGCAGACGAACACGCAGCTGTAGCCCTTGCGCTGGGCGACCATCGCCAGCCCGACACCGGTGTTGCCCGACGTCGGTTCCACGATGGTGCCCCCGGGACGCAGCTCGCCCGAGGACTCGGCGGCCTCCACCATGCGCAGCGCGATGCGGTCCTTCACGCTCCCGCCGGGGTTGAAGTACTCGACCTTGGCCAGCACCGGGGCCTCGATGCCCGTGGCGACTGCTCCGAGCCGGACGAGTGGTGTGTTCCCGACCAGGTCGGCGACGTGCTCGACGTAGCGCATGGGCCCATCGTCCCGCACGGGGTTCCGTGCCGTGGGTGGAGGGCCCGCCGACACCACCTGGACGCAGAACGAACACGTCTGACGCAGGACGAGTACGGGATACGCCCCGACGGCGAGGCGAGCGCCGCGGTGGGTGGCGAGAGAACTACGCTGCGCCAGCAGCATGACTCCTCCGAGCCGACGGGCACATCGGCCGGGTGACGGAGTCACCGCGCTCCCCCAGGGGTCCTCGCGGCGCGTGCCCACCCGGCGCTCCCCGCCCGAACCCACCAGCTCTCCGGTCCACCTCTGCCTGGCGACCCCAGCCGCTGCGGATCGGTCGTCGTCGTCTTCGCCGCAGCAGGAGGGCCGGGTTTCGTGTACG
>JAKDLE010000657.1 GCA_030453005.1 Pseudonocardia sp.
CCACCCGCGGGTAGCCCGAGGGCGAGCAGACCGAGCGCGGTCAGGACCGCGACCCCGAGGGTCCCGGACGCGACGACGGTCAGCGCCGCCGCGAGCGGGGCGTGGCGGCCGACCACGGCGGACCCGAGTAGCTCTCGGCGGCCGGTCTGCTCGTCGACCCGGGTGTGTCGGATGACCAGCAGCAGGCTCACCAGCCCGCCGAGCAGCACCCCTGTCGAGACGAACCCCTGGGCCGCGATTGCTCCGGGGGTCGGCGCGAACACCGGGCCGCGCATCGCGAGTAGGGCCGGGTTCGCCGCCACCTGCGCGACCAGCGCGACCCGGTCGGCCTGGGTCGGGTAGGCGGTGTTTGCACCGGACGCCAGCGCGACCGCGAACAGCGCCATGACCACAACCCAGGCCGCCAACAGGAAACGATCCCGGCGCAGAATGAGCCGGGCGAGCGCCCGACCGCCGGAGAGCGCCGCACGCCCGTCCAGGGTTCCGACGGTCATCGTGGCACCTCGGCCGGTTCGCCTGCCTGCCGGTAGTGCGCGAGGAACAGCTCCTCGAGCGACGGGGGCCGGCTGATCAGGCTGCGCACCCCGGACCCGACGAGCGCGCGCAGCAGCCCGTCGAGATGCTCGGCGTCGACCCGGCAGGCCACCCGCAGGCCGTCCACCTGCAGATCGTGCACGCCGGGCAGCGTGCCGAGGTGCGGGGCGGGTGCGGCCAGTTCGACGGTCACGACCGTGCGCCGCACCGCGCGCAGCTGCGCCAGCGGCGCGGATTCCACCGTGCGCCCGGCCCGGATGATGCTGACCCGATCGCACAGTGTCTCGACCTCGGACAGGATGTGGCTCGACAGCAGCACGGTGCGTCCGCGTTCGCGTTCCCGCGCGATCTGCGCACCGAACTCCGATTCCATCAGCGGGTCCAGCCCGGCGGTCGGCTCGTCGAGGATCAGCAGCTCCACGTCCGAGGCCAGCGCGGCCACCAGGGCGACCTTCTGCCGGTTGCCTGTGGAATAGGTGCGGCACCGCTTGCGGGGGTCGAGCTCGAAGCGCTCGATCAGCTCGTCGCGGCGGCTCGCGTCCTGGCCGCCGCGCAACCGGCCGAGCAGGTCGATCACCTCGCCCCCGGTGAGGTTGGGCCAGAGCGTGACGTCGCCGGGCACGTAGGCCAGGCGGCGGTGCAACTCGGTGGCATCGGCCCACGGATCCCCGCCCAGTAGCGTCACCTCGCCCGATGTGGCCCGCAGCAGCCCGAGCAGCACCCGGATGGTCGTGGTCTTGCCGGCGCCGTTGGGGCCGAGGAAGCCGTGCACCTCGCCCTCGTGGACCTGCAAATCCAGTCCGTCCAGGGCACGGGTGTGTCCGAAGGTCTTGACCAACCCCCTGATGTCGGCGACCGGTGTCATCGACCTTCTCCCTGTTCGTAGCGCTCCAAAGCGTGTTGGATCCGGGCGGCGACGCCGTCGGGGAGGAGGTCGGGCGCGACGATGTCCAGCGTCGCGCGGGCCACCCGAGGCCCCGCGTCGCTGCTGAGCAGGTTCACGCCCAGCAGCCGGGACAGGTGCTCGTGCAGCACGAGTCCACCCAGGCGCATGCCCGTGTAGACGATGGCCCGGGTCCGCGCGTCGGCCAGGCCGGGACGATCGACGAGGTAGCGCTCGGTCAGCTTCACCATCTCGTCGAACACGGTCGCGGCCGCGGGTGAGCCGTCCACCAGCGCGCGCGCGAGGTAGCGCAGCACCGGCGGAGACGACGCGTAGACCGCCGCCAGGAAGGCAGGCTCGCCGACCCGGCCCTCGTCGAGCCCGGCCGCGGTCTCGGCACGGAAGTACTCCAGCACGTGCGCATCACATGCGGCGCGCAGCCCGTCCTTCGTACCGAAGTGGTGCTGGACCAGCGCGGGCGAGACACCGGCGCGTCCGGCGATGCCGCGGATGGTGGCGCCGGCGATGCCGCGGGAACCGAACTCGGCCAACGCGGCCTCACGGATCCGAGCACGGGCGGTGAGGTCATCGAGCGGCGGCATTCGAGCAGCCTATACGTACGTACTGCACGCGGTACAACGGTATAGTCGTTGCGAGCGTCGGGGAGCCAGGCTGTTCACCGTCGGCCACTGGTACTCCCCACCCCCGGGCACGCGCGGCCGCCCGTGCCCGGGGGCCGCAACGGCGGGCGCCGCCCGAAGCTCACTGCGGTCTACGGGCACCTCAACCGGGCCGCGTCACAGGCTGGGGCCCAGTCCGTGGCCCGGATAGGCTCACCGCCGTGACCGCGACCTACGCCTACGACAAGCGCCCCTGATCGGCGGGCACGCGCTGGCGCCGGGAGCGGCGCCGGCGATCCGGGCCGCGTTACTGCCCGCCGATCAGGGCGCGTTCGATGCTGCCTACGCCGCGGTGCTGGCAGCGTCGCGGGAGAGCCTCGACTTGGGCGCCGGTGAGCCGGTGCCCGACGGGGAGCCGTTCGAGCTCACCCGGACCAAGGCCGGTCTGTAGGTGTACCGCGTCGTCACCTCGGCAGCGCTTGGGTCGGTGATCGCTCCGGCCGTACGGAACAGGAAGTACCGCCCGCAATCAAGCTTTCGCGCCCTCAGACTCAGATGCCGACAGACACCGCGGCGCCCTCCCCGTGTACGGCACCGGGATCG
>JAKDLE010000658.1 GCA_030453005.1 Pseudonocardia sp.
GGGGGGGGGGGGGTGGGTTTGGGGGCCCCGCCCGGGGCGGGGGGGGCCGGCCACCCCGCGGGGGGGCGCGGGGGGCCGCGGGCCCCCGCCCCCCGTCCGGCGCTCGACCTCCTCGCTCGGGCGCCCGTCGGCGACGAGGTGCTCGCGCCAGCGGTCGGCCATCGCGTCGAGCAGTGCCGTGCGCCGCTCCCGCACCACGCCGAACCGCAACGGCGTGCTGTGGTGCGGGGCGGGCGCGGTCAGCGCCACCCCGACGGCCCGGCGCAGCGCCGCGGCGTCCACGGGGGCGTCGGAGAAGTCCCGGGTGCTGCGCCGCAGCAGCACCGCCTCCCGCCGCCCCCGGGCCAGCGCCTCGTCGGTGCCGAGCCAGAACATGTCCTCGTGCAGCGGCCGCACGAGGTCGCGGGCGGTGGACCCGTCGTCGACGGGCACCGTCCCGCGCACCACCGCCACCGGCATCCCGCCGAGCTTGCCCTTGACGAGGTCGGCGGCGGCGGCGAGCTCGTCGGCCAGTGCCACCTCGGTGACCAGCAGCTCGTTGCCCTCGCCGTCGACCATCCCGCCGTAGCGGTGCAGCACGGCGAGCCCCGCGGCGCCGATCGCGACGTCGGTCTGGCCCACCCGCCACGAGCGGCCCAACGTGTCGGTGACGACGACCGCCACGTCCACGCCGAGCCGGGCACGCAGCTCCGCACGCAGCCGGGCCGCGCTCGCGTCGGGGTCGGCGGGCAGCAGGGCGAGCTCGTCGCGGCGCACGTTGGAGCCGTCGATCCCGGCGGCGGCCTGCACGATCCCGAGCTTCCCGGCCACGATCAGTGTGCGCCCGCGTCGGGCGAGCACGCGCTCGGTCTCGGCGTCGACGAGCTCGCGGCGCAGGGCGTCGCGCTCGTCGGGGTCGACCGGTGCGGGCACGAGCCTGCCCTCGACCTTGGAGACCACCTTGGAGGTGACGACGACCACGTCACCTCCGGTGATCCACGGTGCGGCCTCGACGACTGCGGCGGCCAGGTCGTCGCCCGGCCGGAACTCGGGCAGCCCGCGCACGGGAAGCACCGTGATCCCGTCCGGGGCCGCGTGGTCAGACACCGGCCAGGCCCACGGCGTCGCGCGCCATCTGTGCCGTGGCCTCGACGTCGGTCATCAGCAGCGGCACCGACCGCACCTCGACGCCGGGGATCTCGGCCGGGTCGCCGGAGTGCACCAGCCAGCCGTCGAGGATCCCGCCGGTCGAGCGGGCTCCGTAGTGGCGCCCCACCGCCGCCGCCGTGGTGTCGACGCCGATCGCGCTCAGGCAGCGGTCGGCCATGCCCCGCAGCGGGCGGCCGTCGACGATGGGCGAGAGGCCCACCACCTTCGCGCCCGTGGCCCGCAGCGCCTCCCGCGCCCCGGGCACGTCGAGCAGCGACCCGATGCTCACGACCGGGTTGGACGGCGCGATCAGCACGACGTCGGCGCCTGCGATCGCGTCGCGGGCCGCGGGCAGGATCGTCGCCTCGTCGGCGCCGATGGAGGCGAAGCGGCGGGCGGGCAGCTCGCCCTTGTGCCGGATCCACCACTCCTGGAAGTGGATCGCCTTGCGCGCCTTCTCGCCGGTGGCCGGGTCGTCGACGACGACGTGGGTCTCGACGCGGTCGTCGGTGACGGGCAGCAGCGTGACGCCGGGCTGCCAGCGGTGGCACAGCGCCGCGGTGACGTCGGAGAGCGGGTAGCCCGCCCGCAGCATCCGCGACCGCACCAGGTGGGTGGCGGTGTCCTTGTCGCCGAGGCCGAACCAGTCCGGGTCGGCGCCGTAGGCGGCCAGCTCGTCGCGCACCGACCACGTCTCGCCCGCGTGTCCCCAGCCGCGCTCGGTGTCGATGCCGCCGCCGAGGGTGTACATGCAGGTGTCGAGGTCGGGGCAGATGCGCAGCCCGTGCAGCCAGATGTCGTCGCCGACGTTGACCACGGCGGTGATCGGCGAGTCGGGGTACGCGGCGCGCACGCCGAGGAGGAAGCGGGCTCCACCGACCCCGCCGACCAGCACGGTGATGTTCACTCCTGCGAGCCTACGGGCACTCAGTAGAGGGTCTGCCGCAGCCGTTCGGGGTAGACGCGGTCGTAGGCCGCGCCGTCGAAACGGCCTTCCGTGATGGCCGCCATGATCTGGCCGGTCGAGGGCAGCTCGGCGGGGTCGCGGTGGCGCCCGGCGTCCCAGAGTCGCGAGCGGACCAGCGCCCTCGGGCACTGGGTGTACACCGCCGTCGTGGCGACGACGACCACCGTCGTGGGCGGCTTCCCACGCACGGCGAGGCTCTCGCACAGCTCCTCGTCCGTGGACAGCTCCGCGGTGCCGTTCACCCGCAGCGTGACGTCGACGCCGGGCACCAGGAACAGCAGCCCGACGCGCCCGTCGACGACGATGTTGCGCAGCGTGTCGAGCCGGTTGTTGCCGCGCCGGTCCGGGAGCAGCAGGGTGCGCTCGTCGACGACCCGGACGAAGCCGGGCACGTCCCCCCGCGGGGAGCAGTCCAGGCCGTCCGGGCCGTTCGTGGCCAGCAGCACGAACGGGGACGCCTCGACGTAGGACCGGTGCAGCTCGGTGAGGTGGTCGACCTCCTTGACCACCGACGTCTCCATCGGCGCGTCGTAGAGCGCGGCCAG
>JAKDLE010000659.1 GCA_030453005.1 Pseudonocardia sp.
GCAGCGCCGCGTCACCGACGAGCTCAAGACCCTGGCCGACACGCTCGCCCGGCACGGCAACACCGCCTCCGCTCAGCTGCTGGAGGACGGCATCGTCGTCTCCGTGGTGTTCCGCGGGCGTGCGGCCACCGTCCCCGAGCTCACCGACGCCCTCGGCGTCGAGGTGGCCGACCGCACCCGGCTGCTCGACGAGCGCGAACGCGAGATCCTGGAGAACCACCTGGTCAACGAGGTGGCGAGCACGCTGCAGGAGCTCATCGCGGAGGCCGAGCGGCAGGTGCGGGTGATGAACGCCGAGCTCAACGACCGCCCGACCAGCACCGGGATGCGGCTGCGGCTGGAGTGGCGGCCCCGGGAGGACGGCCCGACCGGGCTGGCGCAGGCGCGCAGGAGGCTGCTGCGCCAGACCTCCGACGCCTGGTCGGCGGACGACCGCGCGGCGGTCGGCGGGTTCCTGCAGGAGCGGATCGCCGAGGTCCGGGCCCGCGACGAGACCGGCACCTGGCTGGAGCACCTGTCCACCGCGCTGGACTACCGCGGCTGGCACCGGTTCGTCATCGAACGCCACCAGAACGGGCAGTGGCGCCCGGCCACCGGCCCGGCGTCGGGCGGCGAGCGCGTCCTGGCCGCGAGCGTGCCGCTGTTCGCGGCGGCGTCGGCGCACTACGCCTCGGCGGGCAACCCGCACGCGCCGCGGCTGGTCACCCTCGACGAGGCGTTCGCGGGCGTCGACGACAACGCCCGCGCCAAGTACCTGGGCCTGCTTGCCGCGTTCGACCTCGATGTGGTGATGACCAGCGAGCGGGAGTGGGGCTGCTACCCCGAGGTGCCGGGCCTGGCGATCGCGCAGCTCGCCCGCACCGACGGCATCGCCGCGGTGCTGGTCACGAACTGGCGCTGGGACGGGCAGCAGCGCCGGCTCGTCACCCGTCCGGTCGCCGCGGCTCCCGAACCGGCGGCCACCGCCACCGGCAGCCTGTTCGATGAGCTCTGATTCTCCTTCGATGAACACTGGGGACCGCCTCGCGCGGTTGCTCGGCCCGCCCGAGCTGCGCTGGCTCGTGCAGCGCGTTCGTCGCCGCGCCGAACGCGGGCAGCCGCTCCACGGCACGGTCACCCTCAGCGGCGCGTCGCCGGCGCAGCGCGAGGCCGTCGACCGGCTGTTGGGCAGGCGCACCCGCCCCGGCGCCACGGTGAGCGTCCGCCTCGACGACGTCGACGAGATCCTGCGCCGATCCGGCGTGCGCCCGGCCGGTCTGCTGTCGGCGGTGGAGTCGCTCACCGGACCGCTTCGCGACCTCGCCGCCGACGCCGCCACCTCCGAGGCCGCCTGGCGGGCGGCGTTCGCCCCGCTCGACGACGCCGCGGCCCGGCGTCCGGCGTTGCTGCCGTGGCTCGACGGGCTGCGCGCCACCGGCACCGTCCGACGCCTGGCCCCCGATCCCGACGACGCCCGCGATCTGCTCGTCGACTGCGCCGCCGCCCTGCACGCGCTGCCTCGCGAACCGGAGTCGATGGGCCGCTTCGCCGAACGGGTCCTCGGTTCCGCGCACGGCCTCGACGACGGGCGGCCGGTCACCGGGCTGCTCTTCGGTGCCGCCCGCGCCCTGGGCGACACCGGGGACGGGGAGGGCGCGGCGTGGCGGCGTGAGGTGTGGGCGGCGGTCGGGCTGCTGCGCGACGAGCTGTCGAGCACCGTGCTCGTCCTCGGCCTGCCCGGCGGCGACCGCACCGTCACCGGGCGCATCCTCGACTGCGCCGCAGGCGAGCCCGTCGTGCTGACCCTGCGCCAGCTCACCCGACACGCACCGGAGCTGCGGCTGCCCGACGCGCTGGTGTCGGTGTGTGAGAACCCGGTCGTCGTGGCCGAGGCCGCCGACCGGCTCGGGCCCGCGTCCCGGCCGTTGGTGTGCCTCGGCGGCCATCCCGGCGCGGCGGCGATGACGCTGCTGCGGCTCGTCGTCGGCGCCGGGGGGCGGCTGCGACACCACGGCGACTTCGACTGGGGTGGGCTGCGGATCGGCAACGTCCTGCGCGCCCGCCTGCCGGTCACGCCGTGGCGCTACGACACCGCCGCCTACCACGGCGCGCTGGCCACCGGGGCAGGCCGCCCGCTCGCGGGCTCGCCCACCGAGGCGAGCTGGGACCCGGGCCTCGGCGCGGCGATGCGCGCGGCCGGTCGGGCCGTGGAGGAGGAACGGGTGCTCGACGACCTCGTCGACGACCTGGCCGGATCCGACCGAGAGGAAGCGTCGACGTGCAGCTGAGCAAGGGCGCGAACACCGTGCTCCCGCCCACCCGCGGGGTGACCGTGGAGTGCACCTGGACGTCGCGGCCCGGGCTGGAGGCCGACCTCTCCGCGCTGCTGCTCACCGCCGGCCGGGTCCGGGGCGACGACGACTTCGTGTTCTACAACCAGCCCGCCTCCGCCGACCGGCGCGTGTTCCACGCGGGCAAGACGGCAGGCCCGGACGGCTCGGTCACCGACCGGGTCGTCGTCGACCTCGTCGGGTTCGACGGCGCCGTGGGCACCGTCGCGTTCGCCGTCAGCCTGGACGCAGGCCTCGGATGCTCACTCGCGGACCTCGGTCCGGTGCAGGCCACCGTGGCCGACGGTGACGGCACCCGGGTCGCCGGG
>JAKDLE010000660.1 GCA_030453005.1 Pseudonocardia sp.
AGCCGTGGCGCTCGGCCCAGCGCAGGTACATGCGCATGAGCATCTCGGCGAAGTCGGCGGCGTCGATCCCGCCCGCCTCGGCGCGGATGGTCACGAGCGCCTCGCGCTGGTCGTACTCGCCCGAGAGCAGCGTGCGCACCTCGAGGGCCTCGATGTCGTGGCGGAGCTGGCCGCGCTCGGCGTCGGCGTCGGCGAGGGCGTCCGCGTCGGCCTCGTCCTGCGCCAGCTCGTAGAGGACGGGCATGTCCTCCAGCCGGCGACGCAGCTCCTCCAGGCGGCGCAGGTCGCCGGTGGAGTGCGCGAGGCGGCTGGTGACCTTCGACGCCGCATCCGGGTCGTTCCAGAGGTCGGGCTGACCCGCCTGGTCCTCCAGGTCGGCGATCTGGGTACGCAGCGCAGGCAGGTCGGTGACCGCCTCGATGCTCTCCAGCGTGCCGGAGAGTTCCTTCAGGTCGGCTGCGACGTCGGGGTTCACAACGCTCCACCGTACGCGGCGGGTCTAACCCTGCGGGATGGCGTCCAACAGGCGCAGCATCGCCCGCGTGTGGGCGACGGCGAAGTCGGCGACGGCCTTGCGGTACGGGTCACGCTCGCCGCGGGCGACGGCGCGGGAGCGGGCGAGTCGGGCCGCGTAGGCCTCCCGGCTCGCCGCCACCAGCGCGGCCCGCTGCTCGGCGGGGAGCGCACCGGAGTGCAGCAGCCGCAGGACGAGCGGACTGCGTACCGAGTCGGCGGGGCCGCCCCAGGTGAGCCAGGCCGCGAACGAGCGACGCCCGGCGGCCGTGATGACGTACTGCTGCGACGAGCGCGGCCCCTGTCTGCCCTCCTTGAGCAGGCCCGCGGACGCCAGAGCAGGCAGCTCCCGGTAGACCTGGCTGCGGGTGACGGCGAAGAACGAGCCGAACCGCTCCCCCGCCGCCACCACGAGCTGCCCGCCGCTCATCGGACCCTCGTGCAGCAGCCCCAGCAATGCGGCGGCGGTGGAGTTGACGGGGATCGCCCGGGCTGATGGCATCGCCCCACCGTGCCACCCGGACGGGTCCACCGCATCCACTGTGGTCGCAGCGGGGTGGGTCAGCCGCGCAGGCTCGACTCCGGAAGCACGACCGGGACCGGGACCGTGACGACCCCGCGGCCCCCGTGCCCGAGCAGCGACGGCATCGCGTCCGCGGGGGTGGGCGCGGGCAGCGTGTAGTGCTCCGCGGCGTCGAGGTCGATCTCGTAGCCGAGGTCGGCCAGGCTGGCCGCGGTCATCCGGCTGAGCGCGTTGCCCGCCGCCCCGATGAAACCGCTCATCAGTTCGTCGCCGAACACCGTCTCGCGCCAGTGCCCCTCCGCGGTGCCCGCCCCGCCGGTGTTCTCCACCGGCACCTCGCCGGTGCCACCGAGCGCGGCGTACTCGGCCACGGCTCCGACCCCGGTGAACGTCGGGTCGTCGGTGCCCGAGCCCGCGAGGAGGCCCTTCGGGGCCCACAGCGTGCCGATGCCCAGCACGTGCCCCATCTCGTGGGTGATCACGTCGTCGAGGGTGCCGTCGGTCTCCATGGCGTCGAGGTCGGCGGAGTCGAACGTCATCTCGCCGCGGGCGGGCAGCAGCGCGGCGGCACCCGCCGTCTCCGGGCGCAGGTGGGTGGGCCCGGCCTGGCCCAGCACCCGGCCGCGGCCGTCGATGACGGCTCCCCGGGCGATGATCAGCACGTCGTCGACGGTCTCGCCGTCGACGACGACGGGCGGCAGGTCGCCGACGACCACCCGCGTCCACCGGTCGGCGGCGGCGGTGAAGGCGGCGCGCTGCGGATCGGACAACCCTCCGGTGAAGCGGACCTCGATGGTGAACGGCGACCCGGCGGCCACCTGCGAGGCGTGACCGGAACGGGAGAGGTAGGGATCGGCCTCGGGGACGGTGCTCATCGACGTGGATCGAAGCACAGCGCAGCCGTGACCACCGATCAGGCCCCGATCGTCAGCTCCGCGATCCGGGCGCGCTGGGCGTCACCGTTGCCGTACTGGCCCGCGAGGCGCTTGGCGCGCTTGTAGAACAAGTGCGCCTCGTGCTCCCAGGTGTAGCCGATGCCGCCGTGGTACTGGATCATCGCGGCCGTGGCGTCGAGTGCCGCGTCGGACGCCTTCGCCTTGGCCACCGCGACGGCCAGCGCGGCGTCGTCGAGGCCGATGTCCACCGCGTGGGCGGCGTAGAGGACGGCGTGCTCGGCCAGCGTCACCGCCACGTGCAGGTCGGCGAGTGCGTGCTTGATCGCCTGGAACGAGCCGACCGGCACGCCGAACTGCTCGCGCTCGCGGTCGTAGGCGACGGTGCGGTCGACGGCCTGGCGGGCGATGCCGACCAGGTCGGCCGCCACCAGCACGGTGGCGCGGGCGGTGAGCTCGGCGACCACCTCGGGCCTGGCGCCGGGCAGCTCGGTGCCCGCCCCGGCCTCCACGGCGGCGAGTCGCGTGGTGCCGTCGAAGGAGCCCAGCGCGGTGGCGGCGGCGCCCTCGATGAGGGTGAGCCCCCCGGCGGACCGCGCCAGCACGAACCCGGTGGCGGCCCGCCACGGGGTCTCCACGTCGAGCCCGGTGGAGCCGACGAGCTCACCGCCGGCCAGCGCCAGGTACGGGCCGGCGGGGG
>JAKDLE010000661.1 GCA_030453005.1 Pseudonocardia sp.
GCGGGGCACCGCGCGGGCACACGCGCGGGGGGGGTGGCGGGGGCGCGGGGGGGGGGGCGGCTGCCCCCCCCGGGGCTCGCCGCGGCCCCGGGCCAGTGCCCGCGCTCCCCCGTCCGTCACCGGGGAATCTCATCACGTTCGGGGCGGGAGGGGAGTCCCGGCGGTGTGCCGGCCTCGGCCCGTGATCAGCGGGTGCGGTACAGGAGCGTCACGGGTGAGTGTCCTGTACCGCAGGCGACGATCACGCCGCGGGTTCGCGTCGACGAGGGTGCGCAGGTCGTCGTGGCCGAAGCTCAGGCGTCCGCCGATCCGGCTCGACTCCGGCCTACTCGTGCGGCCGGCGCTCCTGCGGATCGCGGCCCGGGCCGACAAGCGGATCGGCGTGCTCGCCGGCCCCGCCGCCGTCGTTCACACGTCGCCACCGTCAGGTACGACGGCGGTGAGCAACGAGGCGCGGCGGTGGAGGTGCCGGGCCCGCTCGGGGCGCCACATCTGGTCCCGGAGAATGTCGGTGCCCCTCCGTAGCGTCCGCACATGCCCTCGACCCTGCACGAGACGCTCGTCGAGATGTTCCGTGCCCGACCGGGCCTGGCCGCCGCGCTGCTCGGCGGGCCCCTCGGGCAGGAGCTGCCGGGGTTCGACCACGCCCGAGTCGAGCCCGGCGACCTCGCCGATCTCGCCCCCACCGAGTACCGCGCCGACGCCGTGGTCACGCTCCGCGTCGCCGAGGCGCCGGTGCTGGCAGTGGTGCTCGAGATCCAGCTGCGCCGCGATCCCGACAAACGGTGGACCTGGCCGATCTACCTCACCACGCTGCGCGGGCGCCTGCGGTGCCCGGCGGTGCTGGTGGCGGTGTGCCCGGAGCCCGCTGTCGCGGCATGGTGTGCGGCGCCGATACCGCTCGGCCACCCCGACTTCGCATTGACACCACTGGTGCTGGGTCCCGATCAGATGCCGGTGCTGACCGACCCGCAACAGTCGGCCGCCGCCCCGGAGCTGGCGGTGCTCTGCGCGATCATCCTTGGACCCAACCCGCGCCACCACGCGGTGCTCGATGCGTTGCCCGCCGCGCTGTCGGCCGTCGATCTCGACCACGCCGCTCTGTACTATGACGTCGTGCTCGCCGCGCTGCCGCAGGCCGCGAGCCGTTACCTGGAGGCACTGATGATCACGGGCTACGAACCGCAGAGCGACTTCGCCCGCCGCTACTTCTTCCAGGGCCGAGCCGAAGGTGCAGCCGAGGGTGCAGCCGAGGGCGAGGCCAGAGGCGAGGCTAAGGCGGTGCTTGCGATCCTCGACGCCCGCGGCATCGCCGTCCCCGACGAGGTGCGGGCCCGGGTCACCACGTGCACCGATCTCGATCAGCTCGACGTGTGGGTCCGCCGCGCCATCACCGCGACCACCAGCCTCGACCTGTTCACACACCCCTGAGCACCGGGGAATGCCCAGCCACGGCGAGCCATGCGGCACCCGCAACGCGACGCGCGCGCAGATGGCCCAGAACATGCTCATGCGGTGCAGGCCGACTCGCGACGGGGCCCGGCCACCCGCCGCCGCGGCGGTGTCCGCGGGGTCCGGTCGAACAGGTCCGCCGCCTCGCCGAGGTCGCGGCCCTCGCCCGGTGACGGTCGACCGGCGGGCGACGCGCGCCCCCGGAGGTCCTCAGGTGACGACCGAGGCAGGCGTCACATGCCGTTGCAGCGCCTGGTCACAGACGGTCAGCTTCTGGTGGCGGCGCGCAACGCCTCGGCGGTGCGCGCTATCTCCCGTCCGTCGGCGAGCACGGTCGGTGTGGAGACGATCCCCGCCTGTGATGCCTCGTCGGTCAGTGCTGCCGTCCACCCCACGTACCGGTCCTCGGCCACGCAGGTCGCGAAACCCGGCCCGGCTCCGGCCTGCTCGCCGAGGGCCACGAGCATCTCCTCGGACAGTCCGTCGCCACCCTCGGCCGGTTGGTTCGCGAAGAGCAGACGGAGATACTGCGGGAACACGCCCGACTCCGCGGCGCAGCCGGACGCCGCCGACGAGCGGGTGGAGTACTGGTTGCTCGAGAAGCGGTTCAGGTAGGCCACCGGGTGATACACGACGCGGGCGGTGCCGTTCTCGATGAGCTCCTCGATCATGGCGCCGAACCGCTCCTCATACGCCCGACACGCGGGGCACTGGAAGTCCAGGAAGATGTCGAGGGTCACGGGGGCCGCGTCGGCCCCGACGACGACGCCGGACGCCGTCGCCCCCGGCGGCACCACCACCTCGGTCGGGCGTTGCGACAGGTACACCCCGACCCCGACGGCGCCGGCGAACGCCACGACCAGCACCACCCCGACGACCGTCCCGATCGACGGCCCGCGCCGTGTCACGAGCGACTTCGTCCTGCGTGCCATCAGTGCTCCTCCTGCGCTGTGCCCCGCCGCGCAGCGAGCGCGCCGTCGATCCCGAACCTGCCGTGCGGCCACCCGGCGAGCGCCGCCGACAGCGCCAGTAGCCCCGCGTCGCGCAGCAGATCCCACCCGTAGGCCGGGTCCTCCCCCGCCCCGAGCTCGCCTCCGGTGCCGAAGCAGCCGCAGTCGATGCGCAGCCCGCGCGCCCAGGCCGAGGCGATCCCGACGACGAATGCG
>JAKDLE010000662.1 GCA_030453005.1 Pseudonocardia sp.
CTCGCCGAGCCCTAAACCCGACTCGCGCGCCCACCCCAGGCACTCGCGCGCCCGGCCCTGGGCCCACGCGATCTCCAGCAGGGTGCCGCCGAGGCACGCCGGGATGCCGTGGTCGGCGAGCAGCGCCAGCTTGGCGCCCAGGGCGGCGTCGACGTAGGCGGTGCCCCAGCCCACCTTCCAGATGTCGAGGTGCGCGGCCGCCGAGGAGAGCAGGTCGGCGGTGGCCCCCGGGGGCAGGCCGGGGTCGAGCACATGGGTCAGACCCGTGGCGCGCGGCTTGGCCCGGCGCGCCGGCAGCTCCAGGAAGGACGCGTCGACCACCGGGCCATGATAGGTCACATAGTTGAGGGACGCCTACTATCGGAAACGTCTCACCGTCCGCACCCGGAGGCCAGATGCCCGAGCTCGACGATCTCGTCGCCACGATCCGCGCCCATCCCGGGCTGCGCGGCAAGGCGGCCATCGGGCTGGTCTCGGCCGTGCTCGGGAGCAGCGACTGGCTCGGCGGCCCCGGCGACGACGGTGCGGTGCTCGCCGGAGATCCCGGAGCCGCGTCCGTCGTGGCCTGCGGGGAGGCGATGTGGCCGCCGTTCGTGCGCGCCGACCCGGACGGGGCGGGCTTCGCCGCGGTGCTCACCAACGTCAACGACCTGGCGGCGATGGGCGCGGTGCCCCTCGGGATCGTCGACACGATCGTCGCGACGCAGGACGTGGCGCGCACGGTGCTGCAGGGCATGCGCCGCGCGTGCGAGCTGTTCGAGGTGGCGATCATCGGAGGACACCTCACCGAGCACGACGGGGAGCCTGCGGTGTCGGCGTTCGGGATCGGCTCCGCGACGCACCCGCTGTCGGTCACGCGGATGGCGGCGGGCCAGCGTCTGCTGGTGGCCTACGCGCTGGACGGCGCGATGCGGCCGGACTTCCCGTTCTTCCCCGCGTTCGAGCGACGCGCCGGACGCTGTGCGGGCGACGTGCGGCTGCTCGCCGAGGTGGCCGCGGCCGGGTCGTGCGTGGCGGCGAAGGACATCAGCATGGCCGGGTTCGCCGGCTCGCTGGCGATGCTGCTCGAGCAGGGCCGCTTCGGGGTCACGGTTGACCTGAACGCCCTGCCCGTGCCCGACGGCGTGGGGCTCGCGGCGTGGCTGACCTGCTTCCCCAGCTTCGGGTTCCTGCTGTGCGCACCGGCCGGGCGCGAGGACGAACTGGCTACGGCGTTCGCCGACCGCGGGCTGCACTGCGGCGTGCTCGGCACGCTCGACGACACCGGCCTGCTGGCCCTGCGCCGCGGCGACGCGACGGCGACCGTGCTCGACGTGGGCGCCGAGCCGGTGACCGGGCTGGCGCGATGACTCAGCCGGCGGGCGACACCGGTCGGGCCGACGGTCGGCCGCACGCGGCGATGTCGGCCGCCAGGCTGAAGATCCGCGCGGCGCGCTCGGGATCCACCCAGACGTGCGAGGCGGCGAACCCGGCCCAGTCGTCCGGGCCGAACAGGGGCTCGTCGGCGTACTCCAGCTCGCCCCAGGTGACCGCCAGCTCCATCAGCTCGACCAGCTCGTCGGCGTCGTGCTCCACCGTCAGCAGGCGCTCGTGGTGCGCGCGCAGGGCGGGGTCCACGACGCACTGGTTCGTGCAGGCGGCGCGCGTCGCGGTCACGTCGGCACACGTCATGATCGTCATGAGCAGCTCCTCGAACAGGTCGGGGTCCGGCTGTGTGGAAGGTCACGGTCGCACCCCGCCATTGCAGCGGTGTTGCACACCGATCCCCAGGAGGCCGTCGTGTCCGAGCGAACCGTGAGTGCGCGCTGGGACGGGGACCTGCGCGCCGTCGTCGACGCGGGCGGCTTCGAGCTCGTCGTCGACGAGCCGGAGTCCGTCGGCGGCACCGGGCGCGGACCGCAGCCCACCGAGCTGCTGCTGGCGTCGGTGGCGTCCTGTTTCACGATCGCGCTGGCCTACGTCGCCCGGAAACGCGACGTGGAGCTGGCCGGTCTGCTCGTCGACGTCACGGGCACCTACGACGGTCCGCAGTTCCGCGACCTGCGGATCTCCGTGCGGACCGAGCGGCCCTCCGGGACCGAGCTCGAACAGCTGATCGCCGCGGCCGAACGGGTCTGCTACGTCACCCGGACGCTCCAGCTAGGCCCCGGTATCACCGTCGTCGCCGAGGAGTAGAGCCCGGCGGGCGACCTCGCGCAGGGGCATCCCCAGCGCCGTGGCCGCGGCGACCACGTCGTCGTGCTCGGGCTTCGCCCCCCACGGCCCGGACTTCACCCGCACGGGGTGGCCGGCCACCTGCACCGTGGTGGTGCGCCGCGGCAGCGCGACCCGGTCGACGCCGCTGCGCCGCAGGCCGAGGCTGCCGGTCTCGGTGAGCACGATCCGCTCGCAGGCCTGCATCCGCTCCGGGGCGACGAGCACGTGCACGGAGTGCGCCGGGCGGCCCTTCTTCATCACGATCGGTGTGAGCCACGCGTCGGCCGCGCCTGCGGCGAGCAGCCGGGCGACCAGGTGCCCGAGCACCTCGCCGGTGACGTCGTCGACGTTGCACTCCAGCAGCACCATCGCCGCGACCGCGCCCAGCGGTTCGCCGAGCAGGGCTTGCACGACGTTCGG
>JAKDLE010000663.1 GCA_030453005.1 Pseudonocardia sp.
GTCGGCGGCGCGGCGGGCGACGGCGGCGGCGATCCGCGTGTCGGTGTCGAGCGGCAGGTGCGGGCCGTGCTGCTCCAGGGCGCCGACGGGGACCAGGACGGTGCGGGGGGCCGGGTCGTCCAGCTCCGTCCAGGTGCGCTCCCCCAGGCGGGTCATGAGCTCGCCCGCCTCACCGTGCGCCTCCACACAGCGCGCCGCCTCACAGCGCGCCGCCTCACAGCGCGACCCCGACCCGGTGTCCCTCGATCACCGCGGCGTGCACGCGGCGTGGGGCGAGACAGTCGCCGATGCGGTGCACGGGCCGCGGTCCGTCGCGCAGGGCGCGCCACAGCGTGTCGTCGGGCTCCGGCGGGATCGCGCAGACCACCCAGTCGACGCGCCGCTCCGACTCCGCGCCGACGGTGTGGTGCAGCACGGTCACGACGGGCCCCTCGGCCACCCCGGTGATCACCCGGTCGGTCGTCAACGAGATGCCCGCGGCGTGCGCACGGCGGTGGAACAGCTCCATGTCCAACGTGGTGCCGAGGTCCTGGGCCACCACCATGCCCGGCGTCATGATCTCCACCCTGCACCCTCTCGCCGCCAGCATCTCCGCGGCCGCGGGAGCCTGGTGGAACCCGAGCTCGTCGTACACGAGCACCGCGCCCGTGGGCGCCACCCTCCCGGAGAGCACGTCCCGCACGTCCACCACCCGGCGAGTCGGGGTCCGAGTGCGCGCGAGTCGCGGGTCGGGGTCCGGGTGCGCCCACGGCGGGAGCTGCGCGCACGCCCCGGTCGCCAGCACCACGGCGTCCGGCGCCTCCCGCCCGACGAGGGTGGCGTCGACGTCCACGCCGGTGCGGATCTCGACGCCCGCCGCGCGGCACTCACCGAGCAGGTCGCGCACCACGTTCCCGAACTCGCCGCGCCCCGGGGCGGCCGCCGCGAGCCGGACGGTTCCGCCGGTCTCGCGGTCGCGCTCGCAGAGCACCACCCGGTGCCCACGGGACGCGGCCGTGGCGGCCGCGCGCAGCCCGGCGGGGCCGCCGCCGACCACCAGCACCCGCTTCGGCAGGCCCGGCTCCGGCAGGGCCACGGCCTCCCGCCCGGCCTGCGGGTTCACCACGCAGCCGAGCCACCGGTTCAGACCCACGCGCCCGACGCACTCCTGGTTGCATCCCACGCAGGCGCGCACCGGGGCCGAGGCGAACGCGGGCTCGGCGATCTGCCCGCGGACGACGCCCACCAGGTCGCACCGGCCGTCGAGAAGCGCCTGCTCGGCGTGCGCGGGCTCGGTGAACCGCCCGACGCCGATCACCGGGAGGTCCACGGCCCGCTTCAGCGCGGCGGGGATCGACAGCGCGTAGCCCGGCGCGAACCGCAGCGACGCCTCGATGAGGTAGAGCGTCGAGGTGGCCACGCCGATCGAGGTGTTGAGGTGGTCGACCTTCCCGGTCGCCTCCAACAGCCGCGCCACCGCGACCGCCTCGTCGATCCCGATGCCGTGCTCGATGCCCTCGTCGCCGCACAGCCGCACGCCGAGAACGCGATCGCGGCCGAGCACGTCGCGCACGGCGTCGACGACCTCCAGGAGGAACCGTGGTCGACCCGCTCCCCCGTACCCGTCCGTGCGCAGGTTGGTGGCGGGCGAGAGGAACTGCCGCACCATCGACGAGTGCGAGCACTGCAGCTCCACCCCGTCGAACCCGCCCGCGACGCAGTGCGCCGCCGTCCGCGCGTAGCCGTCGACGATCCGGGCGATCCCCGGGGGGTCCAGCTCGACGGGCACCTCCCGGAACATCGGGTCCGGCACCGGCGACGGCGCGTACACCGGCCGCCGCGAGTACCTGCCGCTGGACTGCCCACCGTTGTGGTTGAGCTGCGCGAGGACCGCCGCGCCGTGGGCGTGCACGGCGTCGGTGATCCGCCGGTAGCCGGGCACCACCGCTGAGTCGGTGCCGTGGATCAGCTTCTCGTAGGGGCGGTCCGCCGGGTCGGCCGAGTGCTCCTCGGTGATCACCAGTCCGGCCCCGCCCGCGCCGCGGGCGGCGTAGTAGGCGGCGTGCTGAGCGGTGGGCAGGCCGTCCTCCGCGTAGTTGGTGAGGTGCGCGGAGAACACGATGCGGTTGCGCAGCGTCAACGGGCCCAACCGCAGCGGTGTGTGCAGCATCTAATCCGCCCCGATGGCGAGCGCCGCTCGTCTGCCCTCGAGCACTGCCTCGTACACCGTCCGCGGGGCGACGCAGTCACCTGCGCGGGGCAGCGCGGGGCGGGCGAGCCACAGTGCGTCGTCGGCGAGACGGTGGCCGCAGTCGACGACCGCGGCGCAGTCGATCTCTCGGCGCTCCCCGGTCCAGACGTGCTCCAACACCGCACGACCGCGCGTCACCTCCCGCAGCACCGACCGCAGCTCGCGCGCCACGCCTGCCCGCTCCAGCCGCGCGTTGGCGGGGGCGAGGTCGCCGGTGATCGCGAGCTGCGTGCCGGCCACCTGGTCGGGGGTGACGATCGCGGTGGCGCGCCCCGCGGCCGCGAGCTGCTCCGCGACGCCGACCCCGGTCCAGTCGCCGATCGGGTCGCGGACGAGGACCGGACCCGCGGGCAGCACGACGTCCACCGACCCGGCGGCGAGCA
>JAKDLE010000664.1 GCA_030453005.1 Pseudonocardia sp.
ACCCCGAGAGTCGGGGTAACGCGAGCGGACTTCGACCGGATGAACGTAAAGGGCTCGGTCATCTCGCTGGGCGAGGTACCTGTCCGCCCGCTCCTCCCCCCGGGCGGGCGGGACCACGGCCGGGTGCCGGTCGAGGCCGCAGAGCCGGAGCACCCGTGCGGCGACGTCGCCCTCGTGGTAGCGCAGCTCAAGCCGGAGCCGGCGGGCCGCCGCGTGCTCGGCCAGGTGCAGGACGAGCCCGACGCCTGCGCTGCCCAGGTAGGTGACGCCACGCAGGTCGAGGACGACGTCCCCGGTCGGCGGAGCGCCGTCGAGGTGGCCGAGGAGCTGTTCACGCAACGCATCGACCGCGGCCAGGTCGACGTCGCCGGTCAGTCGGATGCACCGGCTGCCGTTCCCGGTGGTGGCGTCGAGGCCGGCCTGCTCGCCGATCGGGGTCTCCCCGGAACCGTTCGGGGACGAGGCCGCCTGCTGCTCGACCCGCGCGGGCGCAGGCCCCATGCGGAACCGGACGGTCGTCCCCGGGCCCGCCGACTCGACCGTCACGTCGCGGCCGAGGCTCCGCACGAGCTCGAGCCCGCGGCCGCGGTAGCCGCGGTCCTGCGCAGGCGGCTGCCAGGTGCCGAAGTCACGGACCACGGCGTCGACGGTGCCGTCCTCGCGGCGGGTGAGCGTGTACTCGCAGTCGTCCGGCGGCCCGTCGCGGTAGGCGTGCTCGACGGCGTTGGCGAGCGCCTCACCGAGGGCGAGCTGCAGGTCGTAGACCTGGTCCTCGTCGAGGGCGCCTGCCGCGGCCCACGTCTGCACGCCGCGCCGGATGCCGGCGAGGCCTTCGGCCCGCGCGGGCACCCGTCGGTGCAGCGCGGCGGGCAGCAGCCGGGCGGCGAGGACCGCCACGTCGTCGTGGTTGTGTCCCTGGTCGAGGGCGGCGGCCAGCACTCGGTCGATCAGGCGCTGGGGCGGGGCCCCGGCGAGCGTCGCAGCGGCCGCCGCGACGCGGGCCAGCCCGTCGTCGATCACCTCGCCGCGCCGCTCGACGAGGCCGTCGGTGTAGAGCAGTACGGTCGTGCCCGGCTCGACGGTCAGCCTCCCCTCGCGGTACGCGGCGGCGGCGGGGACGACCCCTAGCAGCGGGCCTGCGCCGGCGCCGTCCAGGAACCGGACACCGTCGACGTCGAGGAGCAGCGGCGGCGGGTGCCCGGCGGTGGCCCAGGTCAGCTCGCCGGACCGGCCGTCGACGACGAGGCAGACCGCCGTCGAGGCGCGGGCGTCGGGGACGACCCGGACGGCGAACAGGCTCAGGTTGGCCAGCGCGGCAGCCGGTCCGTCGCCGTGCAGCAGCGCGGCGGCGAGCGCGCTGCGCAGCTGCCCCATCACGGCCGCGGCGGGCGCACCCTGCCCGACGACGTCGCCGACGACGATCGCCGTGTGGTGCGCGTCGAGCGCGATGACGTCGTACCAGTCGCCACCGGCGGCCACGCCGTGCACGGCGGGCAGGTAGCGGGGGGCGAGTGCGAGGTGGTCCAGCGCAGGCGGTGCCGCGGGGAGCAGGCTGCGCTGGAGGATCTCGGCGACGCTGCGGCGCCGGTCGCTGTCCACGGCTCGTTGTACCGCCTGCGCGCCTGCCGCGGCGACGGCCGACGCGAGCTCGCGCTCGTCGGGCAGCCATTGGCGGGGAGTCCGGAAGCTCGCGCCCAGCACCGCCACCACCTGGCCGGTGACCTTCAGGGGCAGGGCGAACGCCCCCGCGCGCAGGTCGCCGTCGGCGGGCTCGGGCACCCCCGGATAGTTCCGCCAGTCGTCGCCGCCGCGCAGCCACACCGGCTCGCCGGTGCGGGCCGCGGCCGCGTGCGGCACCCGGTCGTCCGGCCGGATCGTGGCGAACTCCGCCATCACCTCGGGTCGGTAGCCCTCGACATGCACCACCCGCAGGTCGCCGCGGTCGGCGTCACGGACGTACAGGCTCTGCCCGGCCGTGTCGAACACCTCGCCGATGCCGCTGGTGAGCGCCTGCGCGACCTCGGCCAGGGACTCCGCCGCCGCGAGGTTCGCCATGATCTCCTGCAGCTGCCGTTCCCGGCGGGCGGCCTGCTCGGCGAAGATCACGGCGGCGGCACGGCGGCCGAGCTCCTCGGCGAGCACGAGATCGGCGACGTCGTGGGTGCGGCCACGGCCGAGCGAGACGAAGGTCAGCAGCCCCAGCAGCCGTCCCTGCGTGGTGAGCGGGACGAGCAGCCGGTCGCGCATGCCCGGCGCGAGCCGGACGCGCAGCTCGGCGTCGTCGGCGGAGATCTCGCGCAGCACCTCCTCGCCGGTGCCGGGGAGCACGAACGCGCGGCCGGCGCGGAACCCCTCGGCCAGCGACGGGGGCACCGGGGCCGGGGGGAGCCGCAGCACGGCGTCGAGAGCCTGCGGGTCGGCCGGGCACGCGGTGGCGACCGGGCGCAGCAGCCCGTCCGGCCCGAGCAGCCGCACCGCGGCCAAGTCGGCCAGCACGGGCGCGCTCGCCTCGACCAGCGCGCGGAGCCGCTGCTCGAGCGAGCCGCTGCCGCTCAGCAGCCCGCCGACCTCGGCCAGCAGCCGGTTGGCCTCCTCCGCGCGCCGCTGCTCGG
>JAKDLE010000665.1 GCA_030453005.1 Pseudonocardia sp.
CCCGTTTCGACCGTCGGGACGACAGGATTTGAACCTGCGACCCCTTGACCCCCAGTCAAGTGCGCTACCAAGCTGCGCCACGTCCCGGCCGCCCCCGAGGGAGCTCGATCAGCCTACCGCACGCTGATTTCCGCCCCCGCTCGGCCGGTCGTGGCTCCCCCCAACGCGGGGCACCGCACCTGCTGTCCGCGATCCCCGGTCGCCCGGCGTCGACGGCCTCCTCATCCTCCGTTCCGCGGCGTCGGAGCACCACCGCCGTCGGTCGCCTGCCGGAGGCGACTTCAGGGGGTACCCGTCGGTAACTACGCGGCGGGCGGCTGATCGAGGAGCTCGCGGACCGCGGCGTCGATGAACGCCGTGTCCACCGGATTGTCACCGCCACCGGCGAAGTGGCCCCAGGTGCCGGGGATGACGCGCAGCTCGGCGCCCGGGATGTGCCCGACCGCCCACTCCTCGTCCTCGGGCGGGAAGTAGAGGTCCTTCTGCGCGGGCATGACGATCGCGCGGGCGCGGATGGAGCCGAGAGCGGCCTCCGTCGAGGCGAAGCCGGGGGTCGTGCCGACGTCGCCGTGCCACCAGGTGTCGAGCATGGTCAGCAGGTTGTTGGGGTCCCGGCCGTCGAGGAAGAAGCCCTCCCAGAAGCCGATCAGGAAGTCCTCCAGCGACGTGTGGCCCAGCTCCCGCCAGGTCTCGTCGCGATAGAAGGCCTGGGAGAACCCCCAGCCTGCGTAGACGCGGGCCGCGGCCCGCAACCCGGTGATCGGCCAGGCGTCGTCCGGATACCACCCGCCCCGGAAGGCGCCGTCGGCGGTCAGCGCCGCGCGCACGCCCTCCAGGAAGACCCGGTTGTGCGGGCTGGTGCGCGACGAGCCGCAGAACGGCAGCATCCGCTGCACCATCTCCGGGTGGCTGACCGCCCACTGGTAGGTCTGGCCCGCCCCCATCGACCAGCCCAGCACCAGCGGCAGCGTCTCGATCCCGAACACCTCGGTGAGCAGCCGGTGCTGCGCGGCCACGTTGTCGCGCACCGAGATCCTCGGGAACCGCGCGCGGTCGTAGGGCGGCGGCGTGTTCGACGGCGACGAGGACAGCCCGTTGCCGAGCATGTTCGGGACGATCACGAACCAGCGGTCCGGGTCGAGCGCCATGCCCGGGCCGAGGAGCCACTCGTTGTCCCAGTGCCGCCCCGAATACCACGTCGGGTAGAGGACCGCGTTCGACCGGTCGGCATTCAGGGTGCCGTGGGTCTGGTAGGCGATGCGGGCCGGACGCAGGGTCGCCCCGCACTCGAGGGTCAGGTCGGGGATCTCGTGGACGTCGTACGACGCCTCCGCGCCGGTCATGAGGAGACCGCGCAGCTCCCGCGGTCCACGGACACCGGACCCGCGGCGGACGGGCGGATGTCGACGTCGAAGATCGCGGTGGGCAGGTACAGCGACGCACAGGCGTTGGGGATGTCGACGACCCCGGAGACCCGGCCCTCGATCGGCGCCGCCCCGAGCAGCAGATAGGCCTGCGGCCCGCTGTAGCCGAACTTCTTCAGGTACTCGACGGCGTTGAGGCAGGCGTTGCGGTAGGCGACGGTGGCGTCGTTGTAGAGCTGCGTGTCCGACTCGTGGTCGACGCCGATGCCGATGAACGTGACGAACTCCGAGTAGCGCGGCTCGACGTTGCCCGGCATGAGGATCGGGTTGGTCGTGACGCCGTAGGTGGCCATCCCGCCCTTGATCAGGTCGATGTGGAAGTCGATGAACCCGCCCATCTCGATGGCGCCGCAGAACGTGATCTCGCCGTCGCCCTGGCTGAAGTGCAGGTCGCCGCCGGAGAGCAGAGCGCCGGGCACGTGCACCGGGTAGAAGACGCGGGAGCCGCGGGTGAAGTTCTTGATGTCGTGGTTGCCGCCGTTCTCCCGCGCGGGCACGGTGCGGGCGCCGTCGCGGCCGATCGCGGCGAGCTGCTCACCGGTGGCCGTGCCGCCCAGCACCGACTCCTCGAGCGGGGGCAGGGCGAGCGGAGGCATGCGGTCCGGGTCGGTGGCGATCAGGGCGCGCTCACGGGCGTTCCAACGCGACAACAGCTCCGTCGAGGGTGCGGTGCCGAACAGGCCGGGATGGGTGATCCCCGTGAACTCGACGCCCGGGATGTGCCGCGACGTGCACTTCTGGCCGGAGAAGTCCCAGATCGCCTTGTAGGCGTCGGGGAAGGTGTCGGTGAGGAAGCCGCCGCCGTTCTGCTTGGAGAAGATGCCGGTGTAGCCCCAGCCCTGGCCGGGCACCTCGCCGGTCTCCTGGGGCACCGGGCCGAGATCGAGGATGTCGACGACGAGCAGGTCGCCGGGCTCCGCGCCCTCCACCGCGATCGGGCCGGACAGCATGTGCGCGTGGGTGAGGTCGACGTCGCGCACGTCGTTCGCCGAGTCGTTGTTCCCGATCTGGTTGTCGGTCCACTCGCGGCACTCCACGCGGATCGACTGGCCGGGCCGCACCGTGACCGCGGGCGGCACGTCAGGGTGCCACCGGTTGTGGCCCGGGACGGCCTGGTCGCGCATGGAGCGGGCCTGGTCGACATGGAAGACGACGTCGGGCATGGAATCACCTCCGGGTACGGGC
>JAKDLE010000666.1 GCA_030453005.1 Pseudonocardia sp.
GGCATCGCCGCCCTGGTGGTCGCGGCCAAGCTGGAAGTTGGCGATGTTGACGCCATTTTCACCGCAGAGCGAACCCAGCAGGCCGATAATGCCCGGCGCATCGGCGTTTGTGGTGTAGAGCATGTGCTGGCCGACCTCGGCGTCGGGCACGCGTTCGGCGTGGTGGGCAGCGGCAACCTCCGCGTCACCAACGCCCTTCGCGCCCGCGGAGTGCCCTACACCGCGGCCCGGCACGAGGGCGGCGCGGCGACCACGGCCGACGCCTACGCGCGCACGTCCGGCGAGGTCGCGGTGCTCACGCTGCACCAGGGCTGCGGGTTGCCCAACGCGCTGACCGGCATCACGGAGGCCGCCAAGAGCCGCACCCCGCTGCTGGTGCTGGCCGCCGACACCGCGGGCGCCGCGGTGCGCTCGAACTTCCGCATCGACCAGGACGCACTCGTCGCGGCCGTCGGGGCGGTACCCGAGCGAGTGCACTCGGCCGCGTCCGCGGTGGCCGACGTCCGGCGCGCCTACGCCCCCTGCCGCGCGCGGCGCCGCACCGTGGTCCTCAGCCTGCCCCTCGACGTGCAGGAACAGGCGTGCGACGCGCCCCCGCCGGCTCCCCGGTTCACCGGGCCGCACCCGGCCCGACCGCACGCAGCCGCCGCGGCCGACCTCGCCGCCCGGATCGACCGCGCCGAGCGCCCGGTGTTCCTCGCAGGCCGCGGCGCCCGCCACGCAGGCGTCGAGCTGGCCGCCCTGGCCGACACCTGCGGCGCACTGCTCGCCACCTCGGCCGTCGCGAACGGGCTGTTCACCGGCCACCGCTGGAGCCTGGGCATCTCCGGCGGCTTCGCCACCGACCTGGCCGCGGAGCTGATCGCGGGCGCCGACCTGGTGGTGGCGTGGGGGGCGTCGCTGACGATGTGGACCACCCGCCACGGCGCGCTGATCGGTGACGGCACCGCCGTCGTACAGGTGGACGACACCGCAGCGGCGCTCGGCGCCCAGCGCCCGGTCGACCTCGGCGTCCTCGGAGACGTCGCCGAGACCGTCCGCGACGTGGCGGCGCTGGTGACCGGCGGCGCCGGTTACCGCTGCGCGACGATCAGCGCACGGATCGCCGCCGAGGGCCGGTGGACGCGGGTCCCGGTGCCCGAGCAGGCCCCGGACCCCGACCGGATCGACCCGCGCACGCTCTCCTCCGCGCTCGACGCGCTGCTGCCCGACGAGCGCACGGTGGCCGTCGACTCGGGCAACTTCATGGGCTACCCCAGCGCCTACCTGGCCGTCCCCGACGCCGCCGGGTTCTGCTTCACCCAGGGCTTCCAGTCGGTCGGCCTGGGGCTCGCCACGGCGCTGGGCGCCGCGACCGCCCGGCCGGACCGGCTCCCCGTGGCCGCACTCGGCGACGGCGGGTTCCTGATGGGCGTCGCCGAGCTGGAGACCGTGGTGCGCCTGGGCATCGGGATGCTCGTCGTGGTCTACGACGACGCGGGCTACGGCGCCGAGTTCCACCACTTCACCGACGACGACCAGGCCACGGTGCGGTTCCCCGACACCGACCTGGCCGCCCTCGCGCGGGGGTACGGCTGCGAGGCCGCCACGGTCCGTCGCGAAGCCGACCTCGGCGCCGTCCGGACCTGGCTGACCGGCCCGCGCGAGCGGCCGCTGCTCCTCGACGCCAAGGTCCGCGCCGACGAGCCGTCGTGGTGGCTGGCGGAGGCGTTCCGCGGGCACTGACCTCGCCTGTCCGGCTCGCCGGATGATCATCGATGGGGAACCCGGCGCGGGCTCAGCTCAAGCCTGCTGCCGCCTCTCCCACCCGACGGGCCGGACGACGGCGTCCGCCACGGCCCCTGCGCCCGGTGACGCACATCCACGGCAGGACGTCGTCAGGCCGGGTCCTGCGCCCGCTCCCCGCGGCCGTCCTCGATGTGCAGGGCGGGCATCCGGTCCAGCTCGCACACCGTCAGGATCCGACGTAGCAACCCCGCGCGCCGCTCCAGCACGAGGCCGGCCGCAGCCCGGGGGAACCCGCGGCGACGGGCCCGCGCGCCCGGTGCGGAGCGGTGTCGAGGCCGTCCTCGACGAGCCCGCGCAGCACGCTCCCGGCATCGAGGACCTCATGGCGGTCCGCGTGCGCGGGTCATCGCGACGAGCACGGCCTGTCGCGGGTCCCGGTGCGGGACTCGATCAGCCCTCGGACTCGAACTTGAACGAGATCGCGAGCCGGACCCGGTAGGCGCTGATCCGACCGTTCTCGATCGTGACGTCCTCCCGGAGCACCTCGGCGACGCGGATCTCGCGGACCGTGGACGCCGCGGTCTCGACCGCATTGCGCGCCGCCGCCTCCCACGACTCGGTGCTGGTCCCGATGACCTCGGTGACGCGGTAGACACTCATAGCTCGCTCCTCCTGCTCGCCGGTCCGCATTCGGACCCGTTCGTCACGCCGGTACGTCCCCGGTCTACCGGCGTTCGCGGCATCCCGCACGACGGGGCACGGTGCGGCTACCGGTCCCCGTGCGCCCCCGCTCCTCTGTAGGAACGCGTGGGCGCAGGAACACGACACCGGGATCCCCGCCGCGGACAGCGAGTCGATGTCGCGCAGCACCGTGCGCT
>JAKDLE010000667.1 GCA_030453005.1 Pseudonocardia sp.
ACAGGTGATAGGCGCTCGTGTCGTCCTGATTCACCGTCTTCTTCACCAGACGCAGGCCCAGCGTGTCGGTGTAGAACCGCCGGTTTCCGGCCGCGTCAGCGGTGATCGCGGTGACGTGGTGCAGCCCGTGGGGGGCGATGTCCGTCATGGCCTCCACGCTAGTTGCTCACGCAAGCACCGCAGGGGCGTAGACCGGCTGAGCCACCCGCAGAGTGGCAGGATCACGGGGCATGTCGTTCCTGGCTTATCCGCCGCCTCGATATGGCGGCACCCACGGGCTGGTCAGCGCCTCGTTCCGGTCGGCTGACACCCCTCCTGAGCTGGTCTCCGGGGGCGACGACGGCGGCGTCACCGGGGCGGGCCGGAGCCAGCGGACCTCCTACCTCGCCACCGGGGCGTCGACCGGCGGCGAGTTCGGCCTGTACCGCGTCGACATGCCTGCCCGCGGGCGCGGGCCGAGCACGCACTTCCACCGGACCCTGTCGGAGTCCTTCTTCGTCCTGTCCGGCACGATCCGCCTGTTCGACGGCGCGGACTGGGTCGACGCGGGGGCGGGTGACTTCCTGTATGTCCCCATCGGCGGGTTGCACGCCTTCCACAACGCCTCAGACGCGCCCGCGTCGATGCTGCTCCTGTTCTGTCCCGGGGCGCCGCGGGAGGGCTACTTCGAGGGGTTCGCCCGGATGGCGAGCATGAGCGACGAGGAGCGGCGGGACTTCTACCTGCAGCACGACAACCACTGGGTCTGAGCGGTGGTCAGTCCGTCGCCGCCGCCGCGAACTGGGCGTTGTAGAGCCGGGAGTAGGCGCCGCGGGCGGCGAGGAGCTGCTCGTGAGTGCCCTGCTCGACGATGCTGCCCGCCTCCATCACCAGAATCAGGTCGGCGTCGCGGATCGTGGAGAGCCGGTGGGCGATCACGAAGCTGGTGCGGGCGGTGCCCGAACCGGATCCGCGCAGCACGGCCATCGCCCGCTGCACCAGCACCTCGGTGCGGGTGTCGACGGAGCTGGTGGCCTCGTCGAGGATCAGCAGCGACGGGTCGGCCAGGAACGCGCGCGCGATCGTGATCAGCTGCTTCTCCCCCGCGCTGACGTTGCTCCCCTCCTCGTCGATGACGGTGTCGTAGCCGTCGGGGAGGCTGCGGACGAAGCGGTCGACGTAGGTGGCCTGCGCCGCGGCCAGCAGCTGCTCCGGCGTGGCGTCGGGGTTGCCGTAGGCGATGTTGTCGCGGATCGTGCCGCCGAACAGCCAGGCGTCCTGCAGCACCATGCCGATGCCCGAACGCAGGTCGGCGCGGGCCATCGCGGCGATGTCGACGCCGTCGAGGGTGATGCGCCCGGAGTCGAGCTCGTAGAACCGCAGGATCAGGTTGACCAGTGTGGTCTTGCCCGCGCCGGTCGGCCCCACGATGGCGACGGTCTGGCCGGGCTCGGCCACGAGCGTCAGGTCATCGACGAGGGGGGTGTCGGGGAGGTACCGGAACCCGACGTGCTCGAACGCCACCCGGCCCCGGCGGTCCCGACGGAGGGCGGGCGCCGCCGGGTCCGGGCTCTGCTCGTCCGCGTCGAGCAGCTCGAACACCCGCTCGGCCGACGCGACGCCCGACTGCAGCAGGTTCGCCATCGACGCCACCTGCGTCAGCGGCTGGGTGAACTGCCTCGAGTACTGGATGAACGCGATGACGGCACCCAGGCTCAACGACCCCGACGCCACCCGCAGCGCCCCGACGACGGCCACCACCACGTAGTTCAGGTTCCCGATGAACATCATCGAGGGCATGATGACCCCGGAGATGAACTGGGCGCGGAAGCTCGCGCCGAACAGGTCGTCGTTGCGGGACGCGAACTCCTGCTCCGTCTCCGCGCGGCGGCCGAACACCCGCACCAGCTCGTGGCCGGTGAACGACTCCTCGATCAGTCCGCCGAGGCGCCCCGTGTGCCGCCACTGCGCCACGAACTGCGGCTGGGAGCGCCGCGCGACGGCCCTGGTCAGCCACAGCGACACCGGGATCGTCACCAGCGCGATGAGCGTCAGCAGCGGGGAGACGACGAACATCATCACGACCACGCCGACGACGGTGAGCAGCGAGGTAAGCAGCTGGCTCATCGTCTGCATCAGCGTCGTGGACACGTTGTCGACGTCATTGGTGACGCGGCTGAGCACCTCGCCGCGCTGCCGGGTGTCGAAGTAGCGCAGCGGCAACCGGTTGATCTTGTCCTCGACGTCGCGGCGCAGCGCGGACACGGTGCGCTGCACGATGCCGTTGAGCAGGTAGCCCTGCGCGTAGCCGAACACCGACGCTCCGGCGTAGAGCGCGATCACGCCGAGCAGCACCGTGCCCAGCGCGCGGAAGTCGATGCCGACACCGGGCACCACACCCTGGGCCTCGATGAGGTTGGCCGCGGTGGTGTCCCCCGCCGCCCGCGCCGCCGCCACGGCCTGCTCCGCGGTGAGCCCCGCCGGGAGCTGCCTGCCGATCACCCCGGCGAAGATCACGTCGGTGGCGACGCCGATCAGCAGCGGCCCGATGACGTTGAGCGCCACGCTGACCACGCCGAGGACCAGCACCGCGAACACCCCGAGCCGCTCCGGGGAGAGCCGCC
>JAKDLE010000668.1 GCA_030453005.1 Pseudonocardia sp.
ACGACTACGGGGTGTTCCGCTCCCCGCGTGCGGACTTCGAGGCCGAGATGACCCGTCGCGGGCTCGGCGGGCGCCTGCACACGGTGGAGCGCGGCGAGACCATCGCGTTGGGGTGACTACCGGTCCTGCTCGTCCACGT
The DNA here is from genome assembly GCA_030453005.1 of Pseudonocardia sp. Lineage (GTDB taxonomy): Bacteria > Actinomycetota > Actinomycetes > Mycobacteriales > Pseudonocardiaceae > Pseudonocardia. The sequence goes on from JAKDLE010000668.1 coordinate 140, forward strand.
GCAGCACGACCGGCGTCTCGGGCATGCGCATCGCGGCGGGGGGAGGACAGCTGTCTGCGCACATACCGGCCGGTGCGGTTCAGGCCCCGGGGCGGTCGACCGCGAACCGCACGGTGAACGGGTCGAGCCCGCGGGGCAGCGGCCGGGACTCCTGCAGCGGGAACGCTCCCGCAGCCCGCACCCGTGCGCGTCCCAGCAGCGTGGCCAGGAAGGTGCTCGCGACGTAGAACACCAGCTCACGGCCGGGGCAGACAACCGGTCCGGCGCTGAACGGGAGCAGCGACCGGCCGTCGTCGGCGCGCCCGTCACACCAGCGGTCGGGGTCGAAGCGGTCGGCTCCCGGCACCGTCGTCTCGTCACGATGGAAGTAGGAGCTCACGATCCCGAGGCTGGTGCCCGTGGGAAGCTCGCCGTCACCCCATCGGGTGGGTGCGGTCGTGTCGCGCAGTACGACCGCCGTGGTCGGCCACAGCCGCACCGACTCCAGCACGGCGCCCCGCAGCAGCGACCCGTCGTCGCCGGACACGCGGGCGCAGACGTCGGGGTGGGCGACGAGCAGGGCGAGCGCCCGGTAGGTGACCATCCCGGCCGGGTCGAGGGCGAACAGCCACTGCGGCATCTGGTCGATCCGGTCCACGCGGTCGGGAGCAGGCACCGAGGCGACCAGCTCGGCGAGGCTGCCCGGTGCGGCCGCGTCGACGTAGGCGCCGAGACGGTGGCGCAGTCTCGCCAGTCGGTTCGGCCTGCCCCGGGCGAGGTAGCTCCAGTTGGCCTGTCCGCGCTGCGTGGTGAGCAGGTCGGTGACCTCGTGGTCGTCGCGGGCGAGGTCCCCGAGCACGACCCGGCGCACCAGCGGCTGCCAGGCCGCGGAGAACCGCGCCCAGTCGAGGGTGCCCGTGAGCGCGGCCAGGTCGGCGCAGCGCGTCGCCTCCTCGCGGGTGGCCGCGCCGATCGTCTCGGCCAGCCGGTGCACGGGACGGCCGGTGTCGAGCACGGCCTCGTTGAAGCGCCGTCGCTCCTCCCGCACCTCGCCGTGCGAGATCAGCACGCCGTGCGGTTGGAAGTGCCCCAGCGCCCCGCGCTTCTCCCGGCTGGCCGGGGTGAACGGTTCGGGGGAGTCGCGCAGCACGCGGTGCACGTCGTCGGCGTCGAGCACCACTGCGACGGACCGTCCCGGGATGCGCAGCCGCAGCGGGCCGGGCCCGTAGCGCTCCCGCATCCGCTGCAGGATCTCCACGGCCCGGTCGTCGAGGCCGAACCGGCCGGCCTGCGCCACCATCCGAGGACGTCGGGCGATCACCCCCTGCGCCAGCATCGGCCCCAGCACGCCGGCGAGTACGCGCGCGGTGTCGAGCGCCGAAGCGCGCGACGGCGCGCTCACGGGACCGGGTTCCGGGTGGACTGGCGGTCGGCCACCGTGTCGGCGGCCTGCGCCCGCCGCTCGCCCATCGGCTGCGGTGCGCCGCGGGTGGTGTCCCGGCGGGTCTGGCGCTCGGACTCGGCGTTGATCTCCGCACCCAGCAGCACGAGGTAGCTGGTGAGGTAGAGCCACAGCAGCAGCACCACCACGCCCGCGAGAGCGCCGTAGGTGGCGTTGTAGCTGCCGAAGTTGTTGACGTAGAGGCTGAACGCCACGCTGCCTGCCACCCACAGCACGGTGGCGACGGCGGCGCCGGTGCCCACCCAGCGCAAGCGCGGGGCGTCGCGGTCGGGCGCGACCCGGTAGACCACCACCAGCGCGACGACCACCACGCCGACCAGCAGCACCCACCGCAGCACCTGCGCCAGCACCGTACCGACGACGCCGAGCGGCAGCGCGCCGAGCAGCACCGGGACGACGGCCACGAGCGCCAGCGTCAGCAGCACGAACACGATCGCACCGAGGGTGAGGAGCAGTGCGGTGCCGCGCAGCCGCACGAACCCGCGCGTCTCGTCCTCGTCGTAGGCGATGTTGACCGCCGACATCAGGTTGCTGGTGCCGGTGGACGCGCTCCACAGCGCCGCCAGCACCGACACGACGAGGCCGACGCCGAGCGCGGTGCCCGGCGGCGCGGCGAGGGCCTGCAACTGGCCGGTGATCAGTGCCTGCGCGTCCTGCGGCAGCCCGCCCACCAGGCTCTGCACCTGGCTGGCGACCGTCGCGGGGTCAGCGACCAGGCCGTAGAGCGTCAGTGCGGCGATCAGCGCCGGGAACACGGCCAGGAAGGCGAAGAACGCGACGCCGCCCGCCAGTATCGAGACGTTGTGGGCGCTGCTCTGCGCGAAGGCGCGCCGCAGCACCTGCCACCACCCGCGGCGTGGGATGGCGGCCGGGGAGTCGGCCTGCGCCCCGGCACTGGTCCCGGTGCTCGTCATGGGTCTCCTCCTCGCATCGGCGCCGTCGGGGTGCTCCGCGCCCACCCCTGCGCGGTCCCCCACCCGGCGCGGTCCACACCTGCCGCCCTCCAATGGGTCGCCGACC
>JAKDLE010000669.1 GCA_030453005.1 Pseudonocardia sp.
GGTGCTGCTGTGGGCGCTGCGGCCGGGGGTGCAGGCCCGAGCCGACGGTGTGGTCCTGCACGCGGTGCTCAACCTGCTCGCCGCGGTGACCGCCGGGGTCACGGCCACGCTCGTCACCCGTCTCACCCGGCTGCTCGGCCCGGCCCGGGCCGACCGCCGCGAGCTCGTGGTCCGGGTCACCGCGCCGGTCTGATCTTCAGATCAGCCGACCGTCCGGATCCGACAGCGGGGCCCGCTCGCGGCGGCCAGCCGTCGATCGCCGGTGAGCAGGTCGCAGTCCAACAGTTCCGCCGTGGCGACGTGGGCCGCGGCGAAGGCGGCCGCGGTGTCGCGTAGCTCCCACACCCGTGCGGGGTGGTCTGCACGGGCCCAGCGCCCGCAGCACGGCGAAGGCGGGATAGGGGTCGGCCAGGAAACCGGCGTCGGCGAGGTCGAACGGCACGTGCGCGGTCCTCCCGTCGTGACTTGATGCGGACCGTCTGGTGACTTTCTGCACTCGTCGTCGTTGGAGAGACACGGGCGGTTACCGCATTCTGCCCCCGGAAGGACGACGACGGTGATTCTCGCTCAGCAGGCAGCAGTCGACCCCCCGACGGTCGGCAACCCGGTGGTCAACATCGCCATCTTCGGCGTGTTCGTGGTGCTGACGCTCGCGGTCGTGTTGCGGGCGGGGCGACGCAACGCCACGGCGGCGGACTACTACACCGGGGGCAGGGGGTTCACCGGCGGCCAGAACGGCGTCGCGCTCGCCGGTGACTACCTCTCGGCGGCGGCGTTCCTCGGGATCGCCGGAGCCGTGGCCGTGTTCGGCTACGACGGCCTGCTCTACGCGATCGGGTCCTTCGTGGGGTGGCTCGTGGCGCTGTTGCTGGTGGCCGAGTGGCTGCGCAACACCGGCCGGTACACGATGGGCGACGTCCTGAGCTTCCGGCTGCGTCAACGCCCGGTGCGTGCGGCCGCCGCCACCTCGACGCTGCTGGTCTCACTGCTCTACCTGATCGCGCAGGTCGCGGGTGCGGGCGGACTGATCGCGCTGCTGCTGGGGATCCCGAACAGCAACTGGATCGGCCAGAGCATCGTGATCGCGGCCGTCGGCGGCCTGATGCTGGTGTACGTGCTGGTGGGCGGCATGCGGGGCACGACGTGGGTGCAGATCCTCAAGGCCAACCTGCTGATCGTCACAGGCCTCGTGCTGGCCGCCTGGGTGCTGGGCCGCTACGCGTTCAACTTCTCCGACCTGCTCGGATCGGCCGTGGAGAACAGCCCCGACACAGGCGAGGCGTTGCTCGCGCCCGGTCTACAGTTCGGCGGCTCGGAGCTCTCGAAGCTCGACTTCGTCTCGTTGTCGCTGGCCGCGGTGCTCGGCCCGGCCAGCCTGCCGCACATCCTGATGCGCTTCTACACCGTCCCGAACGCCAGGGAGGCGCGCCGGTCGGTCGTCTGGGCGATCTGGCTCATCGGCGGGTTCTTCCTCATGGTGCTCGTGATCGGCTACGGCGCCACGGCGCTCGTGGGCGCCGACACAATCCTCGCCGCCCCCGGCTCGTCCAACTCCGCGGCGCCGCTGTTGGCCTACCGGCTGGGCGGGGAGCTGCTGCTCGGGATCGTCGCCGCCGTCGCGTTCGCCACGATCCTCGCGGTCGTGGCCGGCCTGACGATCGCGGCGTCGGCGTCCTTCGCGCACGACGTCTACGCCAGCATGATCAAGAAGGGTCGACCCGGGCCGGGTGAGGAGGTGCGGGTGGCGCGGCGCACCGCGGTCGTCGTCGGCCTGTTCGCGATCGTCGGTGGCATCCTGGCCAACGGGCAGAACGTGGCCGTGCTGGTGGCGCTGGCGTTCGCGGTGGGAGCCTCGGCGAACATGGCGCCGCTGGTCTACTCCCTGTTCTGGAAGCGGTTCAACACCACCGGCGCGCTGTACGCCATGTACGGCGGCATGGTCACCGCCACGTTCCTGATGATCGTCTCGCCCGCCGTGTCGGGGTCGCCGCGCTCGATGCTGCCCGACGTCGACTTCGCGCTGTTCCCGCTGGCCAACCCGGGCATCGTGTCGATCCCGCTGTCGTTCCTGCTCGGTGCGATCGGCACCTTCCTCGGTCCGCGCGACGACGAGGCCGACCGCCGTTTCGCGGAGATGGAGGTGCGCGCGCTCACCGGTGCGGGCGCGGCGGGCGCCGGCGACGTGGTCCGGGCGCCGCTCCCGCCGCAGAAGCCGGTGAGCGCCTTCGCCTCCGGGGCGCCCCGGCAGGTCCCCACGCCGGTCGCCGCAGGCCAGGGCCCCCGCCACGCCCCCCGGCCGACGCCCGGTCCGGGTGCCAGCTAGCGTCTGACGGACCATGGCGAAGAAGACACGTGTCGCACCCTCGGCGGGCGAGAACCCCCGCCGGCCCTGCCCCTGCGGATCCGGCAAGCGCTACAAGGCCTGTCACGGGGCCGGGGACGACGTCATCGTCACCCGCCCGTTCGAGGGGCTGGCCGCGGAGTGCGACCTCGTCGCACTGCGCGAGTTCCTGCCCTCGGCCACGGCGCCGCTGCCCCTGGGGAAGCCCGGCGACCGGCCCGTGACGCTCGCGTCGGTGCTTCCGGGCGCATCCGCG
>JAKDLE010000670.1 GCA_030453005.1 Pseudonocardia sp.
CTGGACGCGCCGCCGCTGAGGGGGATGCGCGGGCCGTCAACGAGCACGACGCGGCTCCACGCCCCTGTCGAGACGGTCCGCCGGATCCTGCAGGTCGCCGGCGAGGAGGTCGCCGACGCCCGTCAACGTCTCACCTCAGCGGCCGGTCTGGTGGAGGTCCACCGTCGGGAACAGGTTCTTCTCCTGGTGCGGCTGGCCGCGGACACCGGCGCCCGCCGTGGTGAGTTGGCCGCGCTGCAGATCGGCGATCTCGACGGGGACGTCCTGACGATCAGCCGCGGAACCTCCGCCGAGATGGTCGGGCCGACGAAGAGCGGCCGGATCCGGCGGCTCACCCTCGGATCGACGACCGCTCAGCTGTGGCGAAGCAGTGTCGAGACGTGGAGGCAGCGGGCAGGTGGAGCGGATGTGACAGCCGGGAGGTCGGGTTCGTTCGGGCCGTGGCTGTTCTCCGGACGCCCGAACTATTCCACCCGGTTGACCACCAGCTGCGCCGGGCACTGGTTCGCCGACCTCGCGATCCGCTCCGGTCATCCCGACGTCACGCTGCACCGGCTCCGTCACACCGTGGCCACCGTGTTGTGGCGACATCCTCCAGGCCCAGTACCGCCGGGGTCACCGCGACGCCTCGACCACCTTGAGGATCTACAGCCATGCCATGCCGCTGACCGACTCCGCGGCGGCGGTGACACTGGACGGGTTGTTCCGGTAGCGCCGCGGTCGACGCTGTACGTCCTGGCCCCGGCCGGTGCGGGAACGTCGGTGGGCGCTCGTAGGCTCGACCGATGCCGCGGCCTGTCGCCTATCTGGACGAGTCGTTCCACGAGGGCGGCCCGCTCGGCTTCTACGTGCTCGCGGCGGCCGTGCTCGCGACGGAACTCGATCAAGCCCGGGACGCCATGCGTGCGCTGCGTGGTGGCCGGCGCACGAACAAGTTGCACTGGAACGAGATGGACGAGCGGGACCGGCACGCCGCGGTGACCGTGGCTGCATCGTTGACCAGCACCTACCTCGTGGCGGTCGGTGCTCCGGTGCCGCCGCGCGGCCAGGAGCGCGCTCGGCGCACCGTGCTCCGTCGGCTCGTCGGTGAACTCCATGCGATCGGGGTCCTTCGATATCACGGCGGAGTCGCGGGGCGGCGTCCTGGATCGGCGGGATGTCGAGTTGTTGCGGAGTGTCAGGTTCGACCTGCCCAAGGGCACACGAGTGCGCCTGGACCACCGACGCGGTGAGACGGAGCCGCTGCTCTGGCTGGCGGACACCATCGCTGGCGCCGTTCGGGCGACCCAGGAAGGTCGGACGATCTACCGTGAGGTCCTGGCAGATCGGCTGACATGGGTCGCGGTCGATTGTTGATCGGGCCGGACATGCGTGAGGCCGTGCTCCCGGTCTGCCCCGGGTCACACGGCCTCGCGTCTCGTCGGGCGCCCACGACGTCCCAACTGCTTGACAATATACGCCGGGCTGCGCGCCAGTGGGCACGCTGATTGTGACATCGGGTCACGGACCTGTATCGGCGGCGCGGGCGGGTCGATCTCGGTCCATAGGCCGGTCCACAGTCTTGGCCACCAACATTGCGGTGCGGCGGCGGTAGCCGGCGAAGTAGATCAACTTCGTGAAGAACGCCGGACCGACCGCGGATGTGGTGCTCCTGGCCGCGACGCATCGACACGTAGACCTGGCGCAGGGCGTCGATGTCGAGGCAGCTGGCACGCAACGGGACCGAGTCGGGAGGCACCGTGATGGGGCCGGGCTCGCCGGGCAAGGCGTTGTCCAGAGCCGTCATCCGGTCACGGTAGCGAGAACGGGTCTAGTCTAGGGCACCTGTCCACGATGTACTGGCTGGGGATCACGCCCGGGGACGTGCATCTCAACATCAGCTCGCCGGGGTGGGCCGAGCACGCGTGGTCCTGCTTCTTCGCGCCGTGGATCGCCGGGGCGACGATCTTCCTCTACAACTACGCCCGGTTAGACGCCGCCGCGCTGCTGGGCCAGATCCGGGACAAGGGCGTGACGACGTTCTGCGCGCCGCCGACGGTGTGGCGGATGCTGATCAAGGCGGACCTGTCGGGTGGTCGGGCAGACCGAGACGACGGCGTCGGTCGGCGACACGCCGCGTTCGGTGGTCAAGCCCGGGTGGATGGGCCGTCCGCTGCCGGGGGTCGGTGGTGCTGGTGACGAGGTCACCGGGGAGGTGTCGGGGACCGAGGGCGAGATCTGCATCGACCTGTCCCGGCGTCCGACCAGCCTGATGGTGGGCTACCTGGACATGCCGGAGAAGACGGCCGAGGCGATGGCCTGCGGCTTCTACCACACCGGCGACACCGCGACCTGCGACGCGGACGGCTACCTGTTCTACGTCGGCCGCACCGATGACGTGGTCAAGGCCAGTGACCACAAGATCTCACCGTTCGAGCCGGAGAGCGTCCTGGTCGAGCACCCGGCGGTGCTGGAGGCAGCGGTGGTGCCTGCGCCCGACCCGGTGCGCCTGGCGGTGCCGATGGCCTACGTCGCACTGGCTGAGGGTCACGAACCGGTCCGGGAGACCGCCCTGGCGATCTTCACGCACGCACGGGACGCACTGGCGCCGCTA
>JAKDLE010000671.1 GCA_030453005.1 Pseudonocardia sp.
GCCGCCGCCCCCGGGCGGCCGGGGGCCGGGCACCGGGCCGGCGGCGCCCCCGGCGGGCACCACGGGCCGACCCTCCGGGGGTGTCCGCACAGCGTGCCGCGAGGCCGGGGGACCGGCTGGCGCGAAGCGCTGGGGGCGGGCCCGCCGGTCGTCGGGGAGCTCGGGTAAGGCCACGCCTACGAGGCTACGGCAACCGGTCCGGGTCGGTCAGGACGCGGGCGAGGTCTCGCGCTTCTCCTTGATCTTCGCGGCCTTGCCGCGCAGGTCACGGAGGTAGTACAGCTTGGCGCGGCGAACGTCACCGCGGGTGAACAGCTCGATCCGGTCGAGGTTCGGAGAGTGCACCGGGAAGGTGCGCTCGACGCCGACGCCGAAGGACACCTTGCGGACGGTGAACGTCTCGCGGGCTCCGGAGCCGTGGCGGCGGATGACGACGCCCTGGAACACCTGGACCCGAGAGCGGGTGCCCTCGATGACCTTCACGTGCACCTTGAGCGTGTCGCCCGGCCGGAAGGCGGGGATGTCGGAGCGCAGCATCTGTGCGTCCAGGGCGTCCAGGGTGTTCATCGCGAAGATCCGTCCTCGGTCTCAGATAGCAGTCGTGCGTGGGCGCCGTACTGTGGATGCCGCTGGGTGGCTTTGAGGCGCCGGGCAGGCCCATCGGGCGCGTGAGCTCTCGTCCATGATGCCAGACGGGGCGTACGACGACGTCAGCGCCCGTCGGCGCACAGCCCCTTCTCCCGGTGCGTGACGAGGAACGCCTGGTCAGCGCCGTCGAGTGCCGAGTCGGGCAGGGCGTCGAGCAGGTCGGGGCGGCGCTCGGCCGTGCGTTCCAGTGCCCGGTCACGACGCCAGCGGGCGATGGCGGCGTGGTTGCCGCTGCGCAGCACGTCGGGCACGGCGAGCCCGCGCCACGTCTCGGGCCGGGTGTAGGCCGGACCCTCCAACAACCCGTCGGAGAAGGAGTCCTGCTGCGCCGACGCGGGGTTGCCGAGCACGCCGGGCAGCAGCCGCACCACGGCCTCCACCATCACCATGACGGCCACCTCGCCGCCGACGAGCACGTAGTCGCCGATGCTCACCTCGTCGACCGGGAGACGTGCGGCGTAGGAGTCGATCACCCGCTGGTCGATGCCCTCGTAGCGGCCGCAGGCGAACACCAGGCGCTCGTCGGCGGCCCATTCCTGCGCGGTGGCCTGGGTGAAGGGACGCCCGGCGGGAGTGGGGACGACGAGCCGCGCGGGGCGGTCCCCGAGTACGGCGTCGAGTGCGTCGCCCCACACCTGCGGGCGCATGACCATGCCGGGGCCGCCGCCGTAGGGTGCGTCGTCGACGGCCTGGTGGACGTCGTGGGTCCACGCCCGCAGGTCGTGCACGGCGAGGTCCACGAGGCCGGCCGCGATCGCCCGTCCCAGCAGCGCCTCCCGCAGCGGCGCGAGGTAGCCGGGAAAGATGGTGACGACGTCGATCCGCACGCGCCGCACCGTACGCGCCGCCACCGACCGGACCCGTGCACACCGCGGTGTCGCCGCGCCCACGTCCTGTCCTGTGCACGGCGGTCACGGCGTGTGCACGGTGCGGCCCTATCCGGCGCGGCGGCCGACCAGCTCGTCGACGGCCACCCGTGCGGCGTCCTGGTCCACCCCCAGCGAGCGCAGGATCCGCGCCGCGGATCCGTCGTGCAGCAGCCCCAGCAGGATGTGCTCGCAGCCGAGGAAGTGGTGGTCCAGCCGCAGGGCCTCGCGCAGGGAGAGCTCGAGTGTCTTCTTGGCCGCCCTCTCGAACGGGATGTGTCCGCCGCTGCGCCGCCTGCCACGGCCCCGCGCTGCGCGGGTGCGGTCCAGCGCCCCCGGACCGAACGCCTGCTCCACCTGGCGCCGAACCTCGTCCAGGTCGATGCCGAGCGTGCCGAGCGACGCGGCGTCGTCGCCGTCGTAGCCGTCCAGGGCGTCGACCGCGGAGCGGACCGCGTCCGCGCTCACGGAGAGCGAGTCGAGCACCACCAGCGCCCCGTTGCCCGGCACCTTCCACAGCGCGAGCAGCAGGTGCTCGGTGCGGATCGCCCGTGCATCCCGCTCCCGGGCCTGCTCCTGCGCGAGGATCACGACCCGTCGGGCATCACCGGTGAACCGTTCGAACATGTGCCGTCCCCTCTCAGAACCCGAACCGGCGGTACTTCTTGTGGACGGCCTGGCGGCTCACCCGCAGGGCCTCCGCGATCTGCTGCCAGGACCAACCCTGGTCACGGGCGTTGGTCACCTGCAGCTCCTCCAGCGACTCCAGCAGCCCCCGCAGGGATGCCACCGCCGCCAACCCGACGGCTGGGTCCCTGCTGGACGCCGCCGCCGCCACCTTCGTCGCATCACTCATGGACGTCAACCTACGTTGACAGCGCGGCCTTGTCAACCGCAGTTGACGCGCTCGGATGGGCAGAGACTCACGCCTCGCTGACCGCGTGGCCGATCACTGGGCGTCGAGCAGGCCCTCGGGGGGAGTCAGTACGACGCGGCCGCCGTCGAGGTCGACCGTGGGGACGATGGCCGCGACGAAAGGGACCAGCGCGTCGGCGCCCCCGGGGCGGGCGAGTACGAG